>JALYGH010000347.1 GCA_030777205.1 Chloroflexota bacterium | reverse complement strand
TCGACCCGTCCTGGATCATCTTCGGCAACCGCCGCATCCAGGGCGTCGCGCACTACGAGGCCGAGCACCTGAAGGGGGCGATCGACCTGATGGTGCGGACGAAGTCGAAGTACCCGTACGACAAGATCCTGTCGCACAAGTTCCCGCTGGACAAGATCAACGAGGCGTTCCGCCAGCAGGAAGACGGGCACATCACCCGCGGCGCGATCGTCCCGAGCTGACCGCCGCCCGCCGTCCCCCCATCTCGGATGGGTGTGGCGAGCGAGGGGCCGGCGAGGCGAAAGGCCCGGCGTCCGGGCCTCCCGTGGGTGAACGGGAGGCCCGGGCACGGGGCCGGGCCTACTCCGGCTCGGCGCGGCCAACCGCCCGCTCGATCGCCCGGCCCGGCACGCCCTCCGAGCCGGCCAGGCTCTCGTCCTGGAAGCGATAGTCATGCTTCCGGATGTACTCGTCCAGCTCGGCGACGAGCGTGCCGAGGCTGTCCACGGCGGCCTCGGCCAGCAGCCGCGCGGCCTCGCCCTCGGCCTCGAGCGCTCGGTCGAGGTGCGGCAGGCAGAGCCCATCACCGGCGCGGTACTTCGCCAGCACCTCGGGCCTGGTGATGCGCGACAGGAGCGTCCCGACCTGCCGCTCCTCCGCCTCAACCAGGGCGACGCAGGCGGGGCAGTTCGGCGCGCCGCCAGTCGCGATGCCCTTGCGCCCGCCCCGCGCCCCGAGCAGTCCGCCCAAGAACGCGCCGCCGCGCCCCGGTTGGTGGTCGCGGATCCGGCCCCGGGCGGTGTTGAGCACGTCGCGGTACACGATCGCCGAGGCGAGCTGGCCGAGCCGCTGGCGCAGGAAGCGGTGGGCGTGGGCGCGACAGAACCCACCCGCCGCGCGAAGCTGGGCGCGCAGGTCGAGGTCGTTCACCTGCTCGTAGCAGACCGCCGTCAGGTACGCGTCGACCGCCTCGGACGCCAGGCGGCAGACCGGGCAGCCGGCCATACCGAACGCCGCGATGAGGTCGTGCTCGCCGGCGTGTCGGCGTGGCTGTCGCGGGGATCGGGTGGCCATCGCGCTCGCGCTCTCCGGTGGCGTGCCCGTCGTCGGCGCGCCTACTTCGCCGGCCGGACCGAGAACGCGACGACTTCGCCGAGGTTGATCCAGGCGCGCTGCCCGCTCGCGTTCCAGGCGTCCGCGAACGTCCGGGTCGCGCCGCCGGCGACGTCCTTGGCGAGCTGCTCGCTGAACTCCTTCACCCGCTCCTCGGTCAGGTCGTCGCCCGTTTCCTCGGTGACCGTCAGCAGGCCGCCGTTCTTCAATGCGAAGGCAATCTCCAGCCGCTTGCCCTGGTCCTTCACCAGCCCGAACGTCGGACGGCCAGCGCCGAAGCGCGGCGCTTCGCCCTGGTTCGTCGCCCCGCCCTGGCTCGTCGCCCCGTCCCCGCTCGTCGCGATCGTCTCCACGTTCGTTCTCCCTCGCCCGCTCGGCGGCGCACCGGGCGCCCCCGAGCCTGTCCAGTTCCTTGGGATGTCGAGGAAGAACCGTAGCACGCTGCCATCGGACTCCCCAAATCGGTCCTACCGGCCGGGCATAGCCGGCGCCCTCCGCTGGCTATGGGAGTGTCGAACCGACCGGAACCCAGCGCCTACAATGAGCCGGAGTCCACAAGGGATCGGGGGACGTCGTGACGCTGCGGCTCTACAACTCGCTCAGCGGAACCGTCGAGGAGTTCCGCCCATCCGGTCAGACGGTCCGGATGTACGTCTGTGGCGTGACGCCGTACGACACGACCCACCTCGGCCACGCGTTCTGCTACGTCGCGTTCGACGTCCTGAGCCGCTACCTCCGCTACCGCGGCTACCACGTTCGGTACATCCAGAACATCACCGACATCGACAACGACATCCTGCGCAAGGCGAACGAGCTGGGCGAGCCGTGGGACGAGCTGGGCAACCAGAACATTGCGATCCACAAGCGGGCGCTCGACGCGCGCGGCGTCGAGCCGCCGGAGAAGTACCCCCGGGCGACCGACGAGATCCCGATGATGGTCGAGATGATCCAGTCGCTCGTCGAGCGCGGCCACGCCTACGAGCGCGACGGCAACGTCTATTTCCGGGTGGCGAGCGATCCCGAGTACGGCAAGCTCAGCAAGCTCTCCCGTGCCGACATGGCGATCCGCCTGACCGAGACGGGCGACCCGGCCGACGACCCGCGCAAGGAGAGCCCGGTCGATTTCCTGCTCTGGCAGGCCGCGAAGCCCGGCGAGCCGACCTGGGACAGCCCGTGGGGGCCCGGCCGACCCGGCTGGCACATCGAGTGCTCGGCGATGTCGATCCGCTACCTCGGCGAGCAGCTCGACATCCACGGCGGCGGCGGCGACCTCATCTACCCGCACCACGAGAGCGAGATCGCCCAGTCGGAGTCTTGGAGCGGACGCAAACCGTTCGCGCGCTTCTGGATGCACGTCGGGATGCTCATGATGGACGGCGAGAAAATGAGCAAGTCGCTCGGCAACATGGTGTTCGTCGCCGACCTGGTCAAGGAGTATCGCCCGGAGGCAACTCGGCTCTTCCTCTCGAGCGTTCGCTACCGCGACGTCCTGGAGTGGCGTCCGTCCGCGCTCCGCGACGCCGAGGAGCTCCTCGCCCTCCTCTCGCGCGCCGCGAGTGTCCGCCACCCGGTCCACCCGTCCGGTGCCGGGGACGTGGCCGAGCGGGGTGACCGGCTCGACCCGGCGCCGTTCCGCGAGCGCTTTGTCGCCGCGATGGACGACGACCTGGACACCGGCACGGCGATCGGGGCGCTCCGCGGCCTGGCCGAGGCGATCGAGGCGGCCCGCACCGAGCGCCGCCCGACCGACGACGCTCGCGAGGAGCTGCGCTCGCTGGCCGAGATCCTCGGGGTGATCCTGCCGGCGGTGTAGCGGCTCAGCGGGCCACATCGGCATCGGCGCCCCCCGCGGGGACACGGATCGCGGGCGCTCCGTCGATGGGCATCCTGGCATCGCTCCTGCGACGCACCATTCGGCGCGCCGACAGCACGGTCGATGCGGGGCGAGTGGACGCGGCAAGGAGGCAGCCGGGGGCATCGGCCAGCCTCGGGAGGACGTGGGCGGTGAGCTGGGCACGACGGCTCCGGGACAGGACGATCGGCGCGGACGCGGCGATGCGGACGATCGACTCCGGGCAGCGCGTCTTCATCCACGGCGCCGCGGCCACGCCGCGGACGCTGGTGGCGG
Organism: Chloroflexota bacterium; assembly: GCA_030777205.1. GTDB lineage: Bacteria > Chloroflexota > UBA6077 > UBA6077 > JACCZL01 > JALYGH01. Next base: position 8,510 of record JALYGH010000347.1, on the reverse strand, counting down.
CATTCACCGCCCGCGCCGCCGAGCTGCGCGACGTCGAGACGGTCTCGATCCACACGAACGGGCCGGCCCCGTACGTCGCGCCTGAGATGGCCGGGCACGTCCGGCATCGCGCGCTGTTCACCGGCGCGAACGTCCGCGAGGCCGTCAATGCCGGACGCGCCGACTACGTTCCGGTCTTCCTCTCCGACATCCCGCCACTGTTCACGGACGGCGCCCTGCCGATCGACGTGGCGCTCGTGAACCTCTCGCCGCCGGACGAGCACGGCTACTGCTCGTTCTCGACGTCCGTCGACGTGGCCAAGGCGGCCGTCGAGTGCGCCCGCGTGGTGATCGCCCAGATCAACCCGGCCATGCCGCGCGCCCTCGGCGACAGCTTCATCCACGCCGATCGGATCACCCACGCCGTCCTGGTTGACGAGCCACCGTACGAGGACCCGCCGGAGCCGCCGACGGAGCTGGAGCGGCGAATCGGCGAGCACATTGCCGAGATGGTCGAGGACGGCTCGACGATCCAGCTCGGGATCGGCGCGATCCCCAACGCGGCGGCCGCGGCCCTGCGGGGCAAGCGCGACCTCGGCGTCCACACCGAGCTGTTCTCGGATGGCGTGGTGGACCTGGTCGAGGCCGGCGTGGTCACCGGCCTGGCCAAGACGATCCACCGCGGCAAGGTCATCAGCTCGTTCGTCGTCGGCTCGCGGCGGGTCTACAAGTACGTCCACAACAACCCGAGCGTCGAGCTGCACCCGATCGACTACACGAACGACACCTCGATCATCCGGCGCAATCCGAAGATGGTCACGATCAACTCGGCCATCGAGGTCGACCTGACGGGCCAGGTCGTCGCCGACTCGATCGGCGCCCGCGTCTACAGCGGCGTCGGTGGGCAGATGGACTTCATGCGCGGGGCCGCCCTCTCGCCGGGCGGCAAGCCGATCATCGCCTTGCCGTCGACCGCGAAGAACGGCACCGTCTCACGGATCGTCGCGACGCTCCGGCCCGGCGCCGGTGTCGTGACGAGCCGGGCCCACGCCCACTACATCGTGACCGAGCACGGCGTGGCGTACCTGCACGGCCGGAGCTTGCGCGAGCGGGCCCGGGCCCTGATCGCCATCGCCGACCCGGCCTTCCGAGAGGAGCTCTCCGGGTACGCCCGCGAGTACTACGGGGTGTGACGGGGAGGCGGGAGCCGGGAGGGGGGATCGACGAGGCGCTTGGCGAGGAAGATATCCGGCCTGCCGATGCCGTTCGCGTCCGGCATGACGCCGACGATCGTGAAGCCGACCCGCTGGTAGAACTCGTACGGGTGGCCGGCCAGGTTGCGGATCGTCCTGAGGCGGCCGGGCAGGTCGTCGTACAGGTCCGCGCCGGCGAGCGACGTCTGATTGCTCTCGTCGTCGGTGCCGACCCACAGCGTCAGGCCGCCGCGCTCGCGCGCCCGCGCTTCAAGGTCCGCGACGAGGGCCCGGCCGATCCCCCGCCGGCGCACGGATTCGGCCACGACGAGCGGGTGTAGCTCCCAGACGTGCCCGTCGTACTGCCGGATGCCGCCGATCCACCCGAGCACGATCCCATCGTCGGCGTAAGCGACGCGGCTCAGGCGCCCCTCGCCGAACGACTCGCGGACCTCTTGGAGCGCGTCGTCGAGGGTCGGCCAAGCGTCCGGCCAGAACTCGCGGAAGCCGTCCACCAGCAGCCGCGCGACCTGGCGGACGGCATCGTCATCCTCGGCGCGCAGGTCGGTAATCCGCACGCTGGTGCTGTCGCTCAATCCACCGCGATGGCGTCGATCATCAGGCGGAAGCCGCTCGGCAGGGCGCCGGCGACCGTCGAGCGGGCGGGCGGCGTGCCGGTGAAGTACCCGGCGTAGACCCCGTTGACGGCCGCGAAGTCGCCGATGTCGGCCAGGAAGATCGTCACTTTAACGACCCGGTCCAGCGACGAGTCCGCCGCTTCGAGGATCGCCCTGATGTTCTCCAGCACCCGCCGCGTCTGGTCCTCGATCCCGCCCGCGACCGGCTGGTTGGTGGCCGGGTCGAGCGGGACCTGGCCGGCGACGAACACCAGGTTTCCGGCGCGGATGGCGGGGCTGTACGGGCCGCGCGGGGTCGGCGCCCGATCGGTCGTGATCGCCCGGATGTCGGTCATGCTGCCCTCCCTCTCCCCACGATAGCGCGTCCGCGCAGTCCGGCGTGCTACAGTTCCCGTCGGTCGGCGCCGCGGGCGCCGATTTCTTGTACCTGGAGGTCGGGACGGTGGCGGCCGAGCGCTTCTTCGGGCAGCGGGTTCGACGATTCGAGGATCCTCGGCTGCTGGCGGGCAAGGGCGCATTCATCGAGGACCTCCGCCTGCCCGGCCTGCTCCACGCCGCGTTCGTGCGCAGCCCCTACGCCCACGCCCGGGTCGCGAGCATTCCGACCGAAGCCGCGAGGGACGTCCCGGGCGTCGTCGCGGTGTTCACGGCCGCCGACTTCGAGCTGCGCCCCACCCCAACCGTCGTCCCCCACCCGGCCTACCGCCCGTGCAGCCAGCCCCCGCTCGCGTCCGGCACGGTGCGATTCGTCGGCGAGCCGCTGGCGGTGGTGGTGGCGCGGGACCGCTACGCCGCCGAGGATGGCGCGGCCGCCATCGCCGCCGAGCTGGACCTCGAGCCGCTCGACGTCGTCGCGGACGCGTTCGCCGCGCTCGCCCCGGACGCGCCGCTGCTCCACGCGGAGCTGGGCGACAACCTCGCCGGGGCCTGGGAGGTCAGCGTCGGCGACGTCGACGGGGCGTTCGCTCAGGCCGACCGGATCGTGCGCGGGCGCTTCGATGTCCAGCGCTACACCGGCATGCCGATCGAGACGCGCGGGGTCATGGCGACCGTCGACCCGATCTCCGGGCGGCTGACGGTCTGGAGCAGCACCCAGTGGCCGCACACCGTCCGCCAGGCGCTCGCCGAGTCGCTCGGGCGGCCGGAGCACCAGATCCGGGTGATCGCGCCGAACCTGGGCGGCGGCTTCGGCGTCAAGCAGGACATCTACCCCGAGGAGACGATCATCCCACTGGTGGCGGAGCGGCTCGGCCAACCGGTTCGGTGGGTCGAGACGCGCCGCGAGCACTTCACGGGCACGGCCCACTCGCGCCAGCAGTCGCACGAGGTCGAGCTGACCGTTACGAATGATGGCGTCGTGCTCGGGCTTCGCGCCATCGTGACCGCCGACCTCGGCGCCTATACGCGCGGGCTGGGCCTGCTCTGCCCGTCGATCACGGCCGGCTCGCTGCTCGGCCCGTACCGGCTCAGGCACTACCGCTGCGTCGTGCGCTGCGCCCTCACCAACAAGGCCCCGACCGGGGCATATCGCGGCGCGGGCGGCCCGGAGGCGGTGTTCGCGTTGGAGCGGGCGATGGACCTGGTCGCCCAGGAGCTGGGGCTCGACCCGGCCCAGGTACGACGGCGCAACTTCATCCGCCCCGACGAGTTCCCCTGGCACACCGGCCTCGGCACGGCCCAGCTCCCGGTCGTCTACGACAGCGGCGAGTACGCGGCCGGCCTCGACCGCGCGCTGGAGCTGGCCGACTACGCCGGCTGGCGCGAGCGGCAGGCAGTCGCCCGGGCCGCCGGCCGCTTCATCGGCGTCGGGCTGGCGAGCTACGTCCTGCTCGGCGGGCTCGGGCCGTACGAGAGCGCCGAGGTGCGGGTCGACCCGAGCGGCGACGTCGTCGTCACGACCGGCGCGCTCCCGCACGGCCAGGGCACCGACACCGCCCTCGCCCAGATCGTCGCCGACGAGCTGCGGACCGTCCCGGAGCGCGTCGCGGTCCGCCACGGCGACACCGACCAGATCCCGTACGGCATCGGCACCTACGCCAGTCGCAACGCCGTGGTGGCCGGCAGCGCCGTGGCCGTCGCGGCCAGCCTGGTGCGCGAGAAGGCGGCCAGGCTGGCCACCTACTTGCTCGAGACCGCCGAGTCGGACCTGGAGCTGGTCGACGGGGCGTTCCACGTGCGCGGCATCCCGGAGCGCTCGGTCACGCTGGCCCAGCTTGCGGCGGCGGCGGCGCCGGATCGCCCGCTGCCCGAGGGCATGGAGCCGGAGCTGGCAGCGCGCCACTACTTCCAGGCGCCGCTGCCGACGTTCTCGAGCGGCACCCAGGTCGCCGTCGTCGAGGTCGACCCGGACTCCGGCCACGTGACGATCCTCGATTACGTCTCGGTCAACGACGCCGGGCCGCTGATCAACCCGACGATCGTCGACGGGCAGATCCAGGGCGGCATCGCCCAGGGCATCGGCGGCGCCCTCTACGAGGAGATCGCCTACGACGAGATCGGCCAGCCGGCCGGCTCGTTCCTCGACTACGCCATCCCGCGCGCCACCGACATCCCGGACGTCCGCCAGGACCACCGCTACACGCCGTCGCCGCTCAACCCGCTCGGGGTGAAGGGGCTCGGCGAGGGCGGGACGCTGGCGCCGCCGCCCGTCCTGGCGAGCGCCGTCGAGGACGCGCTCGCTCCGCTCGGCGTGCGGGTGACGCGGACGCCGCTCACGGCGTCGCACGTCTGGCGCCTCTGTCAGGAGGCGGCGGGAGGGGAGGCACCGGCATCATAGGCGGCGGACCGCCGCGGTGACGGGATAAAAATGAGCCCCGGCCTCTCGGGAGAGGTCGGGGCTCCGAGCCGATGGCGCGCGGCGATCCTAGCGGACCCGGAGTGGGACGGTCACCCACTCGCTCCGCTGCTCGACGGTGTCGCGGGCACGGGCGCGCAGGGTGAAGCGGCCGCTCTTCGTCGGCGTGACCGTCCAGATGCTCGCGCACTGCGTCTGCTCGTCATCGCACTCGTGGCGATGACGCCCGTCGAGGGCCGCGTCGCCGGTGCGGCGGTTGTCGTTCTCGTTGTCGTCGTCGTCGTCGACGATCGTCCCTTCCCACTCGATCCACTCGATCCCGTCGTCGTCGGACGCGATGACCGTGATCGAAATCGTCTCGCCCGAGTCGATCGTCTCGTCGTCGACCTGGATGGTGACGGATGGCGGCGCATCACTCATGATCGGCGAGGTACCGGTGGTCGCCGGTCCGGATTGGCCAGCCCAGGTCGGCCGTGTGCCAAGGACCAGTCCGCCGGACCCGTCCCAGGCCGGCACGAGCCACTGGCCGCCGTCCGGCACCGCCGCGATCTGCTCGTCGGTCGCCGGGTAGATCGGGACGGCGGACCGCTGGCCGCCGACGACCAGCCAGACGTCGCCGCGGCTGTCGCGCACGAACGCCCCGTTCGGAATGCCGGTCTGGGCGAACGCCTGGCCCAGGCCGAACACCAAAGCGACGAACGCGACGAATCCAGCCCGTTTCCGCATGCACGAGCCTCCAATCTGAGGAAAGACAACACGATGTCCCTGAGTAACGCGCCGCGATGTCGGCGGACGGGGGCATTCTATGCACGGGGCCGCGTCACGCGGCCCCCGGTCGTGCTACGATCGTGTCTCACCTGCTGGTGTCGGTCGAGATGGCCGACGGTGGCGCATGGATGACTTCGGCGGGCGCGCGACGTGCCCCGGTTCCGCGTGGTACCGTCAGGCCGGCATGACCATTCCACCCGCGCCGCCGTCGGACCGGCCATCGCTCGCGATCGTCGGCGGGACGGTTGTGACGATGAACGCGGCCCGCGCCATCGTCCGCGCCGACGTGCTGATCGAGGATGGCGTCATCCGGGCGGTTGCCGCGCCCGGCGGGCCGCTGCCGGATGGCGCCCGCGTGCTGGACGCGCGCGGGCGGACGATCGTCCCCGGCCTGGTCCAGGCCCACCTGCACCTCTGCCAGACGCTGTTCCGGGGTCTCGCCGAGGAACGCCCGCTGCTGGCCTGGCTGCGCGAGCGCATCTGGCCGCTCGAAGCCGCCCACGACGCCGCGTCCCTGCGTGCCTCGGCCCGCCTGGGGCTCTGCGAGCTGCTGCTGAGCGGCACGACGGCGATCCTCGACATGGGGACCGTCCACCACACCGAGCAGCTTTTCCTCGCCGCCGAGGAGTCCGGCATCCGATTTACCGGCGGTCAGGCGCTGATGGATCGCGGCGTAGGCGTGCCGCCCGGCTTGCTGCAGCCGACCGACGCGGCGCTCGCCGAGAGCGACGCCCTCCGCGCCCGCTGGGACGGCGCCGCCGGTGGCCGGCTCCGCTACGCCTACGCGCCCCGCTTCATCCTGTCCTGCAGCGAGCCGCTGCTGCAGGCCGTCGTCGAGCGAGCGCGGGCCGGGGCGCGCGTCCATACCCACGCAGCCGAGCAGCGCGAGGAGGTCGCCGCCGTCCGCGCCGAGCTGGGCCGCGGCGACCTGGAGTACTTCGCCCAGATCGGGCTGACCGGGCCGAACCTGGTCCTGGCCCACTGCGTCTGGGTCGAGGAGGCGGACATCGCCGAACTGGCGCGCAGCGGCACCCACGTCACCCACTGTCCGGCCTCGAACATGAAGCTGGCCTCAGGCCTCGCGCCGGTGCGCGAGCTGCGCCGACGCGGGGTCAACGTGGCGCTCGGCGCGGACGGGGCGGCCTGCAGCAACCGCCTGGATGCCTGGGGGCAGCTCTGGCTGGCGGCGCTGCTGGCGAGTGTCCGCGACGGCCCCGGCGCGCTCCACGCTGCCGAGGTCTTCGAGCTGGCCACCCTCGGCGGGGCACGGGCGCTCGGGCTGGCCGACGAGATCGGGAGCGTCGAGCCGGGCAAGCGCGCCGACCTCGTCCTGGTCGATCTCACCCGTCACGAGCCGGACGGTGACCCGTACAGTCAGCTCGTCTACAGTGCCCGACCCGAGGATGTGCGGACCGTCGTGGTCGATGGGCGGGTGGTCGTCGAGGAGGGGCGGCTCCTGACGCTCAACCCGGCCGCCGTCCGCGCCGAGGCGCGCGCAGCCCGCGACGCCCTTGTCGCCCGCACCGGCATCGCCCCACCGACATCGGCACCGAAGAAGCCGCAAGCATAGGATCACCCTATAGACACCATAGGCTCGATCCGCTATACTGGCCCCCGGAGCGACGTGTCGCTTCGACACACCCGCGGCAGATCGGCGAGGTGGTCCTCAGATGTTCGAGACGGTCATACGATGCGCGCGCCGAGCCGTCGGCCTCGGCGGCGAGGACGACCCGTACCGCGGGGTGGTGCGCCGCCTGGCCGAGACGCTCCATCGGCAGGAGCGCGTCGCCGGCGGCTGGGCGACCGAGGTCGGCGTGCTGCCACCCGAGGCGTTCGAGGACGAGGCCGAGCGGATGGTCCGCTCGATCGCCCTCGGGCACGACCAGGACGGGACGCCAGCCCCATAGCGCCTCGGCTACACTGCCCCCGATCCTTCCACGTCGGGGGCCGCTTTCGTGCCGAGCCGCGTCACGCCCGGGCTGCTGCGGGGCCTGCAGACCTTCCTCGCCGTCGTCGACGAGGGCAGTTTCTCGGCTGCCGCCCGCCGACTCGGCATTACCCAGCCGTCGGTCAGCGAACAGGTGCGGACGCTCGAAGAGCACTTCGGCCTGCCCCTCTTCACCCGCCTGGGCCGTGAGATCCGGCCGACCGTCGCCGGCGAGCGACTGCGCGCCCACACGCGCCGCGTCCTCCAGGCGCTCGACGAGCTGGAGCATGACCTGGACGCGCTGCGGTCGGGGACCGGCGGCACGGTGACGATCGTGGCCAGCCCGGTGCCCGGCGAATCGGTCCTGCCGGCGCTCCTGCCGGTGTTCCAGGCCCACCATCCGGGCACGACCGTCCGCGAGACGATCGCCGACACGCGCACGGCGATCGCCCGCCTCCTGCGCCGCGAAGCCGAGCTGGTCGTCATCGGCGGGCCGTTCCGCGACGAGCGCTGCACGGTCGAGGTGCTCGGGCGCAACCCGTTCGTCCCGGTCGCCCCGCTCGACCACCCGCTCGCTCGCCTCGAGATCGTCACCGCCGAGCGGCTGGCCGACGAGCCGCTGGTGCTGCGCGAGGAGGGCTCCGGCGCGCGTGCCGCCGTCACGGCCGCGTTCGAGGGCGCCGGCATCGCGCCCGACCGCGTGCGCGTCGTCGCCGAGCTGGGCAGTACCGAGGCGGTCCTCGCCGCCGTCGCGGCCGGCCTCGGCATCGGGTTCGTCTCGGCGTTCTCGCTCGGCAGCGGCCGGCCGACGCGGGCGCTACGGGCCCTCCGGATGGCCGACCTGGCGCCCGGCCGCGACCTGTTACTCGTCTCGGAGCGCGGTCGGGCGCTCGGCGGCGTGGCGGCGGCCTTCCGGACCTTCCTGCTGTCCGACGAGATCCGCGCCAGGGTCGCGCAGGCCGCCCGCGTCCCGGACGCCCTGCTCGGCGCGGCCGCCGGTCGTGGGTAGTCGACTCTACTGGCGTCGATTGACCAGCGCGACGGCCACGCTGAGAGCCCGACCTTAGCCCGGCCGGGCGACGAAGCCCATGAACAGCATCAGGCCGGTGGCATCGTCCCGTATCGCGCAGAAGAACGGGCGGTCGACCGTCATCCGGAATCGCCTCGGCACACTTCGCGCGGCCGAAACGAGGGTGGCCGCGGCAGCCTCT
>JALYGH010000346.1 GCA_030777205.1 Chloroflexota bacterium | reverse complement strand
GTGTGCTCGGCGGCGGCGACGGTGTTCCCGCCGGGCGCGTTGACGACGAGCACGCCGCGCTCGGTGGCCGCGTCGACGTCGATGTTGTCCACGCCGGCGCCCGCCCGCGCGACGACGCGGAGCTTTGGCGCCGCTTCCAGCAGCTCGCGGGTGACCCGCGTCTCACTGCGGACCAGCAGCGCGTCAGCCTCGGCGATGGCAACTCGGAGCGCCTCCGGCGACAGCCGCGGGCGGGTCAGCACCTCACAGTGCGGGCGCAGGGCGTCCAGGCCCTCATCGGCGACCGGATCGGCGACGAGCACGACCGGAGCACGGGCCGGCGCCTCCAGATCCTGGATCACGCCGTCCCCGCCTGCCGCGCCGGCGCCGACGCGGGCACCGGCCCCGACGCGGCGAGGACGGCCCGCAGGGCAGCGAGCGCCTCGTCCACGTCCGGCACGTCGACATGGCCGAGGTGGCCGATCCGCAGGATCTTGCCGGCCAGGTCGTCCTGCCCGCCGGCCAGGACGACAGCGTGCTCGTCGCGGAGCCGGCGTCGGAGCTCGCCGGCCGCGACGCCCTTGGGGAGCCAGAAGGCCGTGACCGTATCCGAGGCGCGCGCCGCGTCGCGGGCGACCAGCCGCAGCCCAAGCTCGCGGACGCCCGCGCGGGCCCGCTCGCCGACGCGCCGATGCCGGGCGTGGACCTTATCCAGTCCCTCCGCCTCGATCAGGTCGAGGGCCGTCTCGAGCGCGAAGATCAGCCCGACCGCCGGCGTCCAGGGCGTCTGGTGCTTCTCGGCCGACGCCCTTGCCCGCGCCCAGTCCCAGTACATCCGCGGGAGCCGCGCCTTCGCCTGGGCCTCCCAGCCGCGCGGCCCGACGCCGATCATCGTCAGGCCGGGCGGGATCATCCAGGACTTCTGCGAGCCGGTGATGACGACGTCGCAGCCCCAGGCGTCCATCTCGAGCGGGATGGCGCCGACCGCGCTCACACTGTCGACGACGACCAGTCGCCCGGCCTCGCGCACCACCCGCGCCAGGGCCGGAAGGTCGTTGGTGACCCCGGTAGACGTCTCGTTATGGGTGAGGAGGACGGCCCTGATCGCCGGATCCGCCGCGAGCGCCTCGGTGACCGCGGACGGGTCGGCCGCCTCGCCGGCCGCAAATTCGAGCTTGGCGACGTCGACGCCGAACGCGGCCGCTGTCTGAGCAAACCGCCGCCCGAACGAGCCGATCGAGACGGACAGGACCCGCTCGCCGGGCGAGAACAGGTTGACTACCGCCGCTTCGAGCCCGCCCGACCCGGAGCCCGTCAGGATCAGGACGTCGTGCTCGGTGCGGAACAGCCGCTTCAGCGCCGCCGTGCAGGCCGCGAAGGCGGCGGCGAACTCGGGCCCGCGGTGATCGACCATGTCCCGCGCCAGCGCCTCGCGCACGCGGGGCGGGAGCGGGGTGGGGCCGGGGGTGCGGAGGTTCATCGCGGCGCCAACTATAGGCGAAGGTGCCGCCGGGGCCCAAGCTCGGCGCGTCCGGTTGTCATCCAGGCGTGACGTTGATGCGGCGGGCGCGGGCGGTCTGCACCTTCGGCAGCGTCAGCTCGAGCATGCCGTTGACGAAGCGGGCGCTCGCCCGGTCGGCGTCGACTTGCGCCGGCAACTCGACGACACGCGACACCTCCCCGCGGGGGATCTCGCGCACGATCCAGCGGACGCCGCGCCCGACCTGCCCGGCCGGCCCGGTCTGTCCCGTGGCCCCGGTCGGTCCGGCCTGACCGGCCTCCTCGCGCTCCTCGTCCGCGCCAGCAAGGATCTGGGCGCGGATCGTCAGGACGTTCCCCTCGACGCTCACGTCGAGCGACTGGTCGTCGGCGCGGGCGCCGGGCAGGGGCGCGCGCACGACGAGGCTGTCTGCCGTCTCCCACATGTCGATCGGCAGCGGACGTCCGCCCCGGCTCGTCGGGCCACCGGGCCTGCCCTCGCGTGGGCTCACGACGCTCTGCTCCAATAGGCGGTCCATCGCCTCGCGCAGACTGAGCGCGTCGCGGAATGGATCCCAGCGGGCGTTCATGCTCGTCTCCCTTCGATCGGCTTGCCGACCCGTGCTGTTCTCGGCGCTCGCTTTCGGCGATATGACGCGCGGGGTGCCTCACCGACCTCCCGCACTCGGCGCCGATGTCCCCTTACATCCCGCTGCCCGGCACGACCTCGATCGTGCCGGGCCTGGCCGTGATCTCCCCAATCCGTGCGGCAGCCAGCGTGCCGGCCGCCTCCAGTTGCGCAACGAGCGCGTCCGAGCGCTCGGGCCGAACGGCGATCAGCAGCCCGCCGGACGTCTGAGCGTCGCAGAGCACGAGCTGCGTGACGTCGTCGATGGCTGCGTGCCAGGCCAGCACGTCGAGCAGCGAGTCGCGGTTGCGGCGCGAGCCGCCGGGGATCAGGCCGCGCTCGGCGAGCGCGCGCGCACCGGGCAAGATCGGCACGCGATCGGCGTGCACCCGCGCCCCGACGCCGCTCGCCCGCACCATCTCGGCCAGGTGCCCGAGCAACCCGAAGCCGGTCACGTCGGTGGACGCGTCGACGCCCACCTCTACCATCGCCTCGGCGGCGGCGCGGTTGAGCGTCGTCATCAGCCGCAGCGCCCCGCTAACGGTCGCCTCATCCGCGATGTCCGCCTTGATCGCGGTGGTGATGATGCCGATGCCGAGCGGCTTGGTAAGCACGAGCACGTCGCCGACGCTCGCGCCGGCATTGGACACGACCCGCTCCGGGTGGACCACGCCGAGGACGACCAGGCCGTATTTGAGCTCCGGATCGTCGACGCTATGGCCGCCGAGGATCGGGATGCCGGCCTCCGTCGCCACGGCCGCCCCGCCGCGCAAGATCGCCTCGAGGTATTCGAGCGGCAGCTTCTCGCGCGGGAAGTTGACGACGTTCAGCGCGAAGATTGGCCGCCCGCCCATCGCGTAGACGTCGCTGATCGAGTTGGTCGCGGCCACCCGGCCGAACGCCTCGGCGTCCTCGACGACCGGCGTGATGAAGTCGAGCGTCGCCACGAGGGCGAGCTCGTCGGAGAGGCGATAGACGGCCGCGTCGTCGGACGTCGCGGCGCCGACCAGCACCTGGGGATCGACAACCGGGGGCAGGTGGCGCAGGACCTGCGCCAGCTCAGCAGGGCTGAGCTTGCACGCTCACCCGGCGCCGTGGCTGAAGCCGGTCAGGCGGATTCGCTCCTTGGCCTGCACGCGCACCTCCCCTCCGCTCGCCGCGCCCCCGGTCGAAGTACATGTCCCCACACCGTGCAGCGGACGAAACGACTTGTCTGGCGACCGCACGGCGGTGCCGGGCGAATTATGGCAGGCGCGGAGCCCGCGCCGGCGATTTCTGGCGAACGCCGGAGCCGCGACGAGGAACGTGAGACCGTGTGCTAGACGGCGACGGGCTCGCCGATCTGGAGAACCGGCGGGATCGCGTCCCAGCCACGGCGAACGGCCTCTTCCGTGGTCACCCGGAGGCGGACGCCGTCGGCGCGGGTCTCGGCAATCTCGCCGAACGGGATGTACAGGTCCGCGCCATCTGGGCGCGCGGTGCGCAGCCAGAGATCATCGGACCGGACCGAGCGTTGGATCGGCACCGCTTCGAGATCCCCCGCATCCTCGTGTGGGGCGCCGCAGAGGATTTCCCGGGCGGTGCCGATCTCGACATCGTCGGCCGCTCGTACGGGCATATCTGGATCAATCGGGATGCACATCGACGGGCACCTCCTCCACGATCGCCGGACGCGACGTGGGTGGTCAGCCGAGCAAGCGGACATAGCGCAGGCGGCGTGCCAGCTCGCCGCCTCGATTCAGGCAGGCGAGTGGTGACCCTCATTCGCCGCGGCCTCGTCCATTGTGGGCACCGGGGGATGGTGTCCACCTCGGGCCAATGGTCACGCGGCCGGTCGTCGTACAATCGGCGCTAAATTTTACCGCCGGGAGCGATGGATGATGCGTTGGCACCGGGGCATCTGGCTCGTCCTCGTTGGGCTGGCGACCCTGGTCCAGGTGGGCACCCGCGCACCGATCGAAGGTCCGCCGGCCGGCCAGGAAGGGCCGGATGCGAGCGTTGTGGAGGCGGATGTTGGGGCGGCGCGGTGGCTGGGCGGCGCCCTCGCCGTCCAGGCGGCGACCCGCGCCCACCTGCGCGTGACCGACGGTCCGGCCTGTGCTGACGCGAGCTTCGTCTCGTATCGCCGGAGCGACCTCCAGCCGGGCGTCGCCGACCAGTGGTACGTGGCCTCCCAGCTCTGGGCCGACGCGGAACTGCTGCGCGCGACTGCCGGGCAGTCCGGTCGGACTCCCGTCCGCCCGGCCGACGGCGGGGTGAGCCCCGACGAGCCCGTCGGCGCGCCGGACGACGAGGCCCGCTGTCACCTGGCGAAGGGCTACAAGTTCCTCGATCGGCTCCTGGACGCTGGCGGCTACTCCGCGCGGTCCGCCCCGGATGGCTCCGACGTCGCGCGCGGCCTCCACTATGCCGACGACAACGCCCTGGCCGGCCTGAGCCTGCTCGCCGCCGCCGAGGCGGAAGCAGACCCCTCGACGCGACGGGGCTACCTGAATGCCGCCCGCTCGGTGGCCGCCTTCCTCGCCACGAGCGGGCTCTGGGACGAGACGTTCGGGGGCGGGTTCTGGTGGAACACCAACAAGGGCGACCGCTGGGAGGGGAAGCCGGCCCAGTCGAACGCGCTCGCCGCCCTCTTCTTCGCGCGGCTCGGCGCCGTGACCGGCGACGAATCGTACCGCGCGTGGGCCCTGCGGACGCTCGGCTGGCTGGACGCCGTCCTCTACGATCCGGACACCCGGCTCTACCGCTGGAGTGTCCGCTACGAAGACCTGCGAAACCGGACCGGCGGGCCGATCTACTACAACCGCTACTTCAACTACGACCAGGCGCTCGCGATCGAGGCCCAGATCCAGGTCGCCCGGCTCGACGGCCGCGCGGACCGGCTCGACCGGGCGCGCGAGATCGGCCGCGTGATGCACGCCGCGCTCTGGAATCCTACCCACGGCGGGTACAACCTCGAGGTCGGCGTCGACCGCATCTACGCGTCGTACGGAGCGTGGGCGAGCTTCGGTCACCTGGCGCTGTACGACCTGGACGACGATCCGGCCTGGCTGGAGCTGGCCCGGTCGAACGCCGACGCCCTCGACGCGATGTTCCGCCGTGAGGATGGCGGCTACGGCTATCGCCACTTCCGCTGCGTGACCCCGGTCGAGCGGAGCCGCCCCGGCTGCGAGAGCGGCGAACCGATCTGGGTGCTCGACCAGACCCGCGATGGCGCGGCCCAGGCCTGGATGCAGCACCTCCAGGCCGCGCTTGCCCGCCGCCTGGCGCCCCGGCGGATCGTGCCGGCGCAGTAGCCGCGGCATCGATGTCCCGCCGGGACCGTAGCACAGGCAACCGCCATTTCGTCCTCGGTGATGCCCCGAAAGAGGGGCATGGACACCTTAGGATGACCACCGACCGGGCGTCCTGTAGCTTGCTACAGGACACCCGAGCTGACGACTGCCGTGGATCGGCCGCGTATCAGAGCAGGCCGAGCTGCTCGTCGATCTCGCGCTGGTAGGCGTCAGCCTGGCCGGAGATCAGCTCCTGGAGGGTCACCGGGCGCCCGAGGCGGCCCGATTCGAACGGGGCGTAGGTGAGCGCGACGTCCGCGCGCCCC
>JALYGH010000345.1 GCA_030777205.1 Chloroflexota bacterium | reverse complement strand
GCCCTCGGCTCTCCATGAAGGCGCTCCTGTGGGGCCTGATGATGCTGGTCTGGCTCGGGGGCCTGCTCTTCGGACTATGGTGGGTCTGGCCCCGATTCGCGCAGCCGAGGCTGGACGGCGAGCTCGTCATGATCGTCATCTGGCTGATCACCGGCGCGGTCGCCTGGCTGGTCGCCTTGAACCTGGGTCGGCAGCGTTACTGGCGCCGCTGACTCGGCGCCGGCCAGTAGGCCCGACCTGACGCCGGCGGACGCGTGCGGCCTCCTGCTCCAACGCAATCAGGGCAGGCGGCCGCTCCTACCACCTACCAGGTGAGCCGGTACACTGCCACGTCGCCGAAGTTCTTGTGCCGGACGATCATCTGACGCTCGGCGCGGGCGTCTAGCTCGGTGTAGAGCAGCTTCTCGACGCGCTTCTCGGTGGCGATCTTCGCGTCGGTGATGACGAAATCCGGCCGCGTCTCGGCGAGGAACTGGGCCGGGGTCATCCCGTACTGCCGCTCGAGCCGCTCATAGACGTAGATGTCGACGAACGGGTGATCGTGGAGGCCGAGCCAGTACACCGGCGGGGCGAGGATCTTCGCGTCGGGGCCGGCCAGCCGGTCGAGCTGGGCGGTAAGTCGGGTGAGGTCCTGGCCCTCTCGATAGCGGCGGGCACGGATGTAGTTGTCCCAGGCGCGCTCCTCGGCGCGCAGCGGCCAGAGCATCGCGCCGATGACGAGCGCCGCGAGGACGCCGCCGGCGACGAGGGTGCCGCCGTGGAGCCCCCCGAAGGCTGGGGGGGATTCAGGAGGGGGCGTCCGAGCCACTCGGCCGTCGAGCCACGGGCCGAGGCGCTCACCGACCCATGCCGCCGCCCGCTCCAGCACCCGCGCCGCGAGCAGCAGGTAGATCGGGTACGTGAGCAGCATGTAGTACTTCGATTTCATGCTGACGGCGACGACGAAGAAGGCGAACGCGAACAGCAGGCCGAGCCAGAACAGTCGCGCCGGGTACGAGCCCCGCACGGCCATCCAGAGGCCGCCACCGAGCCCGAGCAGGACGAGCGCCAGCTCGAGCGGCTCCTCGCCGAAGTAGTCCACGTAACGGCCGACCTCGTTACCGAGTAGGCCGAACAGCCCGCCCGCGCCGCCGCCCCGCGCGACCGGCGGCGCCTTGTCAACGCCGAGCCAGTAGCCCATCGCCGCCATGAAGCCGGCCGGGTCGGGTAAGAAGCGGACGGCGAGGTAGTACAGCGCCGCCGCGACGATGCCGAGCGCGAATACCCACACCTCCGGGCGACGGAAGCAGCCGATCCCCTGGCGGAGCAGGAACATCAGCCCGACGAGCGGGAAGAACGCCAGCCCATTCGGGTGGGTGTCGACGACGAGGCCGAGCAGCAGGCCGCTGGCGAAGGCGAACGTTACAGACCCGACGAGGAGACGTGGCAGTGACGAGGCGTGTTGAGCAACGTCGGCGCGGGCGGGCGCTCCGGCCCTGTCCACCGCCTTCTCAGCCAGCAGCAGCGCCCCGAGGACCATCGTGACGACCTGGATGTCCGGGCGCAGGGTGTGGGTCGAGACCAGGAACGGGTCCGCGACGGCCAGCATGGCGACCGCCGCCAGCCCGACCGCGCGGTTCCAGTACCGCCGCCCGAGCCAGTACACGACCAGGAGCAGCAGCCCGCCCCACAGCAGGGACGTGAGCCGGGCCTGGAAGACGCCCAGGCCGGCCAGCCGGAAGATGACGGCGGCGGTGAAGCCCTGGAGGCCGCCGTTGCCCCAGGTAGGGAAGCCCCGGTGGGCGTTCATCCGCTCGGCAGCCGGGTCCGCGCCGGACGCGATCCAGAACAGGTTCGCCTCGCGCCCCTCGTCGTTGATGGGCGGCGGCCAGTGGGTCAGGCCCGAAAGCATGGCGACGATGTACGCGGCGATCAGCAGCACGACCAGCCAGTCGACCAGGCGACCGTTCGCCAGCCGGCGTTCGGCGCTCGCCAGGAGTGGGAGTTTCGAGGCAGCGGCCGGGCGCGACTCGAATGGTGGCGCGGCCGCGATGCGGGCGGTCGTCGAGCCGACAGCGTGCGCGTCAGCCATTTCCGCCGTCCTCGCGAGTCTGGAAGACGACGTACCAGCCGTCGTCGTAGGCGAGGCGCCACTCCGGCGGCAGGTCGGCCGGATCCAGCGTGAACGCGCTGAAGCGGATGACCTCGAGCTGGGCGGCGCTCTCGAGCTGGACGACGTTCCAGCCGGCCCGGAGCGGCACGTCGCGGCGCACGTCGGCCCAGGTGTCGCGGGGCAGCTCGCTGTCGGCGATCGTCGTCGCCTGGCCGTTGACGCTCAGCGTGCCGAGCGACGCGCCCCGCGCGTTCCGCCGCTTGGTCCGCAGGACGACGTTCGCCGCGCGGTCGGTCGGGCTCCAGACCTGGAACTGGACGCGGTCGTCCGCGTTGAGGGCGAGGTACTGGTAGTGGTTGGTGTCGGTCAAGCGACCGTCGCCCTTCCCCCTGGCGTCGCCGTCCTGCTGGAGGGCGTGGGCCGGCAGGTCGACCCCGCCGAGCCGGTCGCCGTGGCGCTTCATGACGACGTAGCGGGCGTCGTACTTCTCGGCCAGGCGGGCCAACTCGCGCGGGTCGCCCGCGTAGGCGGCCACCAGGTCGGTCTTGCGCTCGGCCTCGCCGTGGCCGGTCATCCGCTCGACGTCGAAGGCGAGCTTGATCGCGGCCGTCGGGTGGAGGTAGACGACCTTCTGGCCGGCGTAGTACCACACCAGCGTCGCCTCCGGGGTCGGGGCCATCACCGTGCGCGGACCGTGGGCACGAGCCTCGGCGGCCAGGTACGGGCCGATCCCGAAGTTGCCCGCCAGATCCCAGACCTGGTCGCCGAACGACGGCTCGTTCCAGAACTCGTTCACCCGCTGCGCCGTCCCGATCGACGCCGGCACGGCCGCGATCAGCCCGATGATGGCGACGAGCGCGGCGGCGAGTGGCCCGCGCAGCCGAAGCGGACGCACGATGCCGGCCACGAGCGCCAGCCCGGCCATCAGCACGAGTGGCTGAGAGCCGAACTGCCAGAGCCGGCGCGGGAAGAACGTATCGCCGCCGGGGAAGCCGGTCGGTCGGAAGATCGCGAGCAGGACCGGCACCCAGAACCAGATCAGCAGCAGCAGCATTGCGAGGTCACGGTCGCGCCAGAAGCGGCGGGCGACGAGCCAGATGCCGAGCGGACCAAGTAGGAGGAACACACCGAACTCGGCCGGGAACTCGTGGAGCTCCACCGTGACCGGCACCCGGTAGGCCGGCATCTCGACGCCGAACGAGCCGCTCCGGAGGATCGCCCAGAGCTGCCAGGTCCACCAGAACGCCGAGACGGTCAGCGTCACCAGGCACGTCACGACGCTGACCCGCACGGCCGGCCAGAAGAGGTCGCGGCGCAACAGGACGACGATGCCGAGGTAGATCGCGAGCAGCGGCGCGGCGAAGACGGCGGTCTGAGTGTGGGCCAGGATCATCAGCCCGAAGGCCAGCCCGGCCAGCGGGGCGCCCGGCCGCCAGCCCTGGACGACGGCCCGGTAGACGAGGCCGAGCCCGAGTGGCAGGAGCAGGAAGGCGATGTCGCGCGGGAAGACCGGGAAGAAGTTGTGCGGGCCGACGAACAGCGCGTCGACCCAGACCCGGTCCTCGCTCTGGCGCAGGCCCCCGGCAAACGTCGAGAAGAACGCCCCGACGAGCGCCGACGTGTGATCAAGCCCGAGCACGCGGGCGAGCCAGAACGCGGCGAGTGGCGTGAGCGGGGCGAACAGGATCGAGATGACCCGGATCGCCTCGGTCAGCTCGATCCGCGCCGCCGAGCCGATGGCGGCGGCGAGGTAGTGGAACAGCGGCGAGTAGAAGGCCGGCAGCCCGGCGTACGGCCCTCCCGGCAGCAGCTCGCCGGCCTGGATCTCCGCCATGAGGGCGCGGTGGTAGATCGTGTCGCCGGTCCAGAGCCAGGTCTTCTGGAAGAAGACGCCGCCCTGGATGACCAGGGCCGCGAGGGCTATCGCACCCAGCAGGACGAACATGGCCCGGGCCGAGAGCTCGATCGCGCCGTCGCCAGCGGTAGCGCGGGCATGCGCCGCCCACCCGCGCGCCCCGGCGAAGGCCGAGCCCGGCCTGGTTGCGGCGGCCGGCGCGGGATGGGAGTCGGCCAGGGTCATGGTGTCGGCATCGCTCGGCGGTCGCCGTCAGGGCGCCGCGCGGGTCGGCGGGAGAGCATCCTTCTCCTGGTACCGAGCGTCGCGGGCGACGGCGGGATGGTCGGCTGACTGTACCAGAGGCCCGCGCGGGCGGGCCAGCAGCTCGGGCCTTCCCCCGTCATCGGAGGATCGACGGGGAGCCTCTCTGCCCGCGCCTTACCCCGACAATGGCGGGCGGCGCCGATGCCAGTCGTGGGCCCGCTCGTAGGCGTGGGCCAGGCGCAGGACCGTCGCGTCCTCGAACGGGCGCCCGGACAGCATCAGGCCGATCGGCAGGCCGGCCGGCGTGAACCCGCACGGCACCGAGATCGACGGCTGGCCGGTGATATTGAAGATGCGCGTGAACGAGGGGCGGCCGGGCACGCCGCTGCCGGAGATCGGCGCGCCGGACGGGTCCGGCAGGCGGGCCGGATCCGGGAACGGCTCGGCCGGGGTCGGGGAGGTGGGCATCGCGATCACGTCCACCTCGGCCATCACGCCGGCCAGCGCGCGACAGAAGCGCGCCCGCGCCCGCGTCGCCTGGACGTAGTCGGCGGCCGACCAGAGTCCGCCGCGCACGACGCGGTCCTTGAAGGGCTTGCCGTAGTCGGCGTAGCGGGTGCGGAACCTCTCCTCGTGGAAGGCGTACGCCTCCGCGACGAGGATGCCGGTCCCGATCGCCTCGACGTGCTCGGCATACGGCAAGTCGACGGAGACGACGATGGTGCCGAGCGCGGCGAGCGCCTCGACCGCCGCGTCGAAGGCGTCGCGGGTCTCCGGTGCCAACGCTGAGACGGTCTCCAGGTAGGCGCGGGGCACGCCGACCCGCAGGCCCGTGACCGGCTCGCCGAGGGCGGCGCAGTAGTCGGGGATCGGGACGTTCGCGCTGCCGTCGTCGAGCGGGTCGTAGCCGGCGATGGCCTCGAGCAGGATCGCGCAGTCCTCGACGGTGCGGGCCATCGGGCCGGCGTGGTCGAGCGTCCAGGAGAGCGGGATGACGCCGTGCCGGCTGACGAGGCCGTAGGTCGGCTTGTGCCCGACGATGCCGCACCACGAGGCCGGGCCGCGGATCGAGCCGCCAGTGTCGGACCCGAGCGCGCCGGCGCAGAGCCCGGCCGCCAGCGCCGCCGCCGAGCCAGAGCTCGACCCGCTCGGCTGGCGCTCGAGGTCCCAGGGGTTGCGGGCCGGCGGGAACGGCCCGTCCTGGTCCGGGGCGCCCGTCGCGAACTCGTGCAGCGCCAGCTTCCCAAGCAGGACCGTCCCGGCCGCGCGGAGCTTCGCCGTGGTGACCGCGTCCTCGGCCGGCACGCGCTCGAGGTACACCCGCGAATGGGCGGTGGTGCGGATGCCGGCCGTGTCGTACAGGTCTTTCAGGGCGATCGGGATGCCGTGGAGCGGCCCGCGCACATCGCCCCGCCCGATCTCCTGCTCGGCGCGGCGGGCGTCTGCCAGCGCCCGGTCGGCCGTGATGGTGATGTACGCGTGGACGACCGGATCGAGCGCCTCGACGCGGCGGAGGTACGCCTCGGTCAGCTCGACCGGGGACAGCTCGCGGGACGCGAGGCGCCTCGCCAGCTCGGCGATCGGCAGGTAGCAGAGCTCGGCGTCGCTCATCGATCGGTCGCCGCGTCGGCGTCGCCCGCCCTGCGCTCGCTCGCCGGCCGCATCACGCGCGTCACCTGGAAGGCGTGCGCGGTCTCGTCCTCGGCGACGAGCATTGTCCGCATCCGCGCGAAGCCGGCCCGGTCATACCGATACGCCGCGACCAGCTCGCCGATCTCGGCCGTCGTCAGGCGCAGGCCCGCCCGCGCCACGAGCTGAGCCACCAGCGCCACGTCGGCCGCGTCGTCGGCCGTCGTCTGCCCCTGTGCCTCCGAGTCTCGCTGCTCGTCCATCCTGGCCCCCTTCACATTGCGCCGAGTGTAGCCGGTCCGGCGGTCACACGAGCGGGACGACGTCGAAGGACGGCTCAGCGCCCCCAATCGTCATACATGTCCTCCCGCCGCAAGAAGAGGCCATCCGGCCACGGACCAACGTCGTGCACCGGCCAGCCTTCGAGCCCGGGTGCGGCCGGCTGGCTGTTGGGCGGCGCCAAGCTGTCGTTGACAGCTTCCGTGTCAGGCACGCCGTTCGTTGGCCGCTCGTCGATCACCAGCACCACCTGCCTTCGGTCCAAACCGGCCACAACCACCCACCCCTCGCACTGGTGGCCCGCCCGGCTCAGTGTACCCTCATCATGCACTCACCTCGAACGACGATCCCGGAGGCGACCGGCACCGTGCGCATCCTCCTCACCAACGACGACGGCATCACCTCGGAGGGCCTCTGGGCCGCCGCCCGTGGCCTAGCCCGCGTCGGCCACCTGACGGTCATCGGCACGACCGAGGATTGGTCCGGCTGCGGCGCGGCGGTTCGCATGCCCCTCGGAACGCGGCTGCTCCCATACGCGGACATTCCGGACGACGTGGGTGGCGAGGTCGAGGCGTACGCCGTCGACGCCGCCCCCGGCGCCGCGATCCTGATCGGCCTGATGACCGAGCTGTTCGCGCCGTTCGACCTGGTCGCCTCAGGCGCTAACTACGGGGTCAACATCGGGACGGACCTGGTCCACTCCGGGACGCTCGGGGCGGCCGCGACCGGCTTCCAGCGCGGGGTCAACGCGTTCGGCATCTCGCAGGATCGCGGCTACCCGCGCGGCGAGCCCCAGGCGTGGGATGGCGTCTCGGACGTGGCCGAGCGGCTCGCGCGCTGGTTCGGCGCCCGGACCGGCCCGCCGATCCTGCTGAACGTCAACCTGCCGAACCGCCGATTCGAAGAGATGGCCGGCGTCGCGATCGTACGCCCCGTCAAGTGGGGCAACATCGGGCGCGTCGAGCTGACGGTCGAGCCGGAGCAGGCGGGCGGCTGGATGATCGGCGTCGCGATCGACCGCCTGGTCCCGATGCCGAACGAGCCGGGCACCGACTCGGGCGCCGTCTTGGCGGGCGAGATCGCGATCTCGCCGGTCGTCCCGACCGGCGCCGACATCCCGGCGTCGCCCGATGAGCTGCGGGACCTCTCGGAGGCGTTGTTGGCGAGGACGTACACCGGGCGCCTCACGTCCTGACCCGCCCGCCTCGGCACCTCCCCCGCGGGCAGCCCGGTGTTCGTGTCGCCGCGCGGCCCACCGGCCCGGGCGCCGAGGTATGCGTCGGCGCCGCCCTCGACGACGCCTACCGCCGTACAGTCCTCGACGGGGCGCGCAGTTGAACGATCACGCGCCGGCCGCCGATTGCTCCGCTCCCGGCATCGGCGGCAGGTCGGCTAAAGAGCGGAGACCGAGGTGCTCCAGGAAGGCGAGCGTCGTGCCAAACAGGACCGGGCGCCCGATGGTCTCCTTGCGACCGACCTCCTCGACGAGCCCGCGCTGTAGCAGGGTGGCCAGGGCCCGGTCGCCGCCGACGCCGCGAACTGCCTCGATCTCGGCGCGCGTGATCGGTTGACGGTACGCCACGACCGCGAGCACCTCGAGCGCGGCCCGCGACAGGCGCGCCTGTTCCTCCAGGCCGCGCAGCCGCCTCACGTACGGCGCCGACGCCGGACCGGTCGCGAGCTGGAGGCGGTCGCCGTCCCGCTGGACGATCAGCCCGACCGGCGGCGAGTCCGTCAGCAGCTCGACCGCCTGCTCCACCTGTCGCTTACGGGCGCCGAGGATGCGCGCGGCGTCCGCGACGGTCAGCGGCTCGTCGGCGGCAAAGAGCAGCGCGACGAGGTGTGGCGCGAGGTTTGTGGCGTCGCTCGCCGCGCCATCCGCGTGGCCGTCGACGCGGTCATGCAGCGCGCGAGGCTCTACCGCGCCATTCGCATGCCCTGGCCCGACCATGGGCTCACCGTACGACAGGCGTCGGTCGGCGCGCAATCGCCGACGGCGCAGCCGGCGCGCCCCGACGAGCAGCAGGAGGCCCAGGATCAGCGTCACCACCGACATGAGGGCGCCGATCTGGAACGACCGGGGCTCGTAGCGGAACTCGACGACCTGCTCGCCGGCCGCGACCGGGACGGCGCGGAACAGGACGTTCGCGCGCAGGATCGGCACGCGCTCGCCGTCGATGCTCGCCTGCCAGCCGGGGAACCAGGTATCCGAGAGGACGAGGTAGCCGGGCGCGTCGGCACGGACGAGCAGGCGGACACGTTCGGCGCCCGCCTGCTCGAAGGTGACCGCGCCCGCGCCGGGCGGCCGGGCGGGATCGGCGACGGCGCCGGGCCGGTCGCCGGGAATGGCGACATCGCGGAGGTTACCGTCTGGGGCGACGAGCACCGTGCGGCGCGGGTCGAACGCGGGGTCAGCGAGCGCCCGCAGCGCCTCAGCGTCGTCCGCGACGCGCAGGTCGACGACGACGTAGGCGCGCGGCAGGGCATTCCGACGGTCGTACAGCTTCTGGTCGAAGAACTCCGTCCGCTCGATCCGCTCGTCGAGCGTGATCGAGAAGGCGGCCTGGCGGACGTCGTCGACCAGGTTGAGCGAGCGCACGTGGAGGGTCGCGTTCGGGGCCGCGTTGACGATCGCCAGTTGGGCGATCGGCTGGCGATCGAACGGGATCTCGGCTAGCCAGTCGGCCGGCTGGTCCGCGTCGCGTGGGCTCCAGGGCTCGACGCGCTCGAGCGCCTCGCCGCCCGGCCCTTCGGCCGTCGCCGCCGCGGTCTCGCGGTCGTCGCGCAAGGGGATGCTCGTGACCCGGCCGTCGCCCACGTGGAGCTCGAGTCGCCCGATCTCCGGGCCCGCCGGCGCCGGGCCCGTGTACGAGGAGAGCAGCATCAGCCGCGTGAACTCGCCGAGCGGCAATGCCCCCAGCTCCAGCCGCTCGCCCGGCCCGAGCGCCACCGAGATGGCCCGATCCAGGTAGAACACGTCCCGGCTGGCGTCCTTGGCCTTGCCGGCGACGACGTAGCGGACGCCCATCAAGTCGAGCCAGCGCGGCTCGGGCAGCGCGTCGAGGCGGCTGGCGAGGACGCCGTCGGGCCGGACGCGCTCCGAGCCGAGCATCGCGCCGGTGAACGCGACGTACCGCTCGAGCGGCAGGACGCCCCCGTCGTAGCCGTCGGCCGAGCTTAGTCCGTACACGAGCGGGACGTTCGGCCAGAGGGCGTCATTCCACTTCATCGCGACGAGCAGATTGTCGAGGGCAAGCTCGGACAGGCTGGAGTAGCGCTCCTCGATCGCCGGTGTCTCGCCGTGGACGTACTCCGGCGTGGCGATGCTGAGCGTCCGGAAGCGGCCGTCGGGCCCGTCGCGCCGCAGCAGGTCGGCCGCCGCCGCGCCGGGCTGGCCGTAGACGACGTTCGGGATCGGGTTGCGGTGCTCGAGGCCGGCCGCGGCCAGCCAGGCCTCGCCGAGCCCGCCGAGCAGCAG
>JALYGH010000344.1 GCA_030777205.1 Chloroflexota bacterium | reverse complement strand
GGCGGGGTTGGCCCGACCACGAGCGGCCCGCCGCCGCAGGCGACGCCGGCCGCGAAGCCGCAGCAACAGCAGCCGCAACCGAAGCCCCAACAGTCGCAGCCGAAACCGCAACTGCCCCAGCCTGACCAGCAGTCCCAACCGACGCCGGCCGCGAAGCCGCAGCCGAAACCCGGCCGGTGAGCCACGGGGGCCCGTCCCGCTGAGGCGGGCCGTTCCCGTCCTGCCATCCGGAACGACGCGCCGTTGCCGCGACACCCCTCGTGGCCGCTATGCTTCTCCTGCTCCCCTTCCTTCGGAACGGGAAGCCGGGGCGCGTTCGATCGGAAAGGGGATTCGGCACGTGGACCATCCACGCAATGGCGATTTGAAGATCCAGAGCCGCGAGCTCACCGAGGGGGCCGAGCGCGCACCCGCCCGCGCGTACTTCCACGCGGTGGGCCTCTCCGACGAGGACCTCGATACCAAGCCGCTGATCGGCATCGCGAGCACCTGGAACGAGTTCTCCCCCTGCCAGGCGAACCTGGCCGAGCTGGGCAAGCACGTCAAGCAGGGCATCCGCGCGGCCGGCGGCATCCCCCTCGAATTCACCACCATCTCGGTCACCGACGGCATCGCGATGGGCACCGAGGGCATGAAGGCCTCGCTCATCAGCCGCGACGTGATCGCCGACTCGATCGAGCTGGCCGTCTTCGGCCACCGCCTGGACGGGCTGGTGACCCTCGCCGGCTGCGACAAGACCCAGCCCGGCACCCTGATGGCCATCGCCCGTCTCAACCTGCCGGCCGTGTACCTGTACGGCGGCAGCATCCTGCCCGGCACGTATCGCGGCGAGAAGATCACGATCCAGCAGGTCTTCGAGGCGGTCGGTAAGCACTCGACGGGCGAGATGTCGTTCGAGGACGTGCGCGAGATCGAGAACCGCGCCTGTCCGGGCGCGGGCTCGTGCGGCGGCCTCTTCACCGCCAACACGATGTCGTCGGCGACCGAGGCGATCGGGATGATGCTGCCCGGCGGCGCCTCCCTCCCGGCGGTCGATGGCCGGAAGTTCCAGGAAGGGTACCGCGCCGGCGAGCGCGTCGTGCAGTTGATCCGCGAGAACCTCCGCCCCCGCGACATCATGACCCGCGCGGCGTTCGAGAACGCGATCGCCGTCGTCCTTGCGATGGGCGGCTCGACGAACCTGGTGCTCCACCTACTCGCCATCGCCCATGACGCCGGCGTGTCCCTGAGCATCGACGACTTCGACCGGATCGGCCGCACAGTCCCCGTGATCGGCGACATGCAGCCCGGCGGGCGCTACACGATGGCCGATCTGGACCAGGCCGGTGGCGTGCCGATCGTCCTGCGCCGGCTGGCCGAGGCCGGCTTGTTCGATACCAGCCAGAAGAACGTGGCCGGCGGCACCTTCGCCGACCACCTCGGCAAGTTCCCGGAGACGCCCGGCCAGGACGTCATCCGCGACCTCGACAACCCGCGCTACAAGGAGGGCGGGCTCGCCATCCTGCGCGGCAACCTGGCCCCCGAGGGCGCGGTCGTCAAGGTGGCGGGCGTCAAGAGCACCCATTTCGAGGGTCCGGCCCGCGTTTTCGACCAGGAGGAGGCCGCGTTCAGGGCGGTCCTGCGGGGCGAGATCAAGGCCGGCGACGTGATCGTCATCCGCTACGAGGGCCCGAAGGGCGGCCCCGGCATGCGCGAGATGCTGGCGGTGACCGGCGCGCTGGCCGGGCAGGGGCACGCCGAGGACGTGGCGCTGATCACCGACGGGCGTTTCAGCGGGGCCAGCCGGGGGTTCTCCATCGGCCACGTCGCCCCGGAGGCGCAGGTCGGCGGCCCGATCGCGGCCCTGCGTGAGGGCGACCGGATCACGATCGACATCCAGAACCGCCAGCTCAACGTCAGCCTGTCCGACGCGGAGCTGAAGGAGCGGCTGGCCGCCTGGTCTCCGCCCGCCTCGAAGTACACCACCGGCTCGCTCGCCAAGTACGCCAAGCTGGTGTCCTCGGCATCCGTTGGAGCGGTCACGGGCTAAACCTGCTGTCCATCTCTCGTCGTCCGCCGGTCGCCGGCCAGGTCCGCGCCGTTGACGCCGCCCTGCTCGGATGCTACGGTGCCGACGCGCCGGCGGCCCGCCCATGCCCCCGGCCAGTCGAGGAGGGTGAACGTCCGCGATGGATGTCGTGTTCTTCAACTCGCCGGCCGAGTTCCGCGCCTGGCTCGAGGAGCACCACGCGTCGGCGACCGACCTCTGGGTGGGCTTCTACCGCAAGGACTCCGGTCGGCAGGGGATCACCTATCCCGAAGCCGTGGACCAGGCTCTCTGCTTCGGCTGGATCGACGGCGTCCGCCGCGGCATCGACTCGACCAGCTACACGAATCGCTTCACCCCCGGAAGCCCGGCAGCAACTGGAGCGCCGTCAACATCAAGCGCGTCGGCGAGCTCTCGGCGCTCGGCCTCATGCACGCGTCCGGGTTGCGGGCCTTCGAGGCCCGCGATCCGAGCAAGTCCCAGGAGTACTCCTACGAGGGGCGCGCGACCGAGCTCGACGGTGCGTACGCGGAGCGGCTGCGTGCGCATGCGGAGGCCTGGGCCTTCTTCCGCGCCCAGTCGCCGTGGTACCGGCGGACGGCGAGCTGGTGGGTCGTGAGCGCCAAGAAGGAAGAGACCCGACTGAAGCGGCTGGCGACGCTCATCGAGGACTCCGCGGCGGGCCTCCGGGTCGGGCCGCTCAGGCGCGGGCAGCGGCGGCCGCGGCCGGCAGGTTGACGTCGGCCGCGCATCCATGCTTCCGATAGCCGACGCATCGGATGCGGTGGTCGTCCGGAGATCACGCGACGCTCCTCCGCGGGCACGGCGCCGCGCTCGGCGCGCCAGGCAAGGCGTGGGTCTAGCCCTTCACCCTTCCATGCCGCGCGCAAGCCGCTCGCGAAAGCCAATGATGGTCAGGCCGGCCACCTCGCGCTTCGCCTCATCAAAGCGGACCACGAGCCCGTCGCCGATGTCCACCCCGAGCGCCGGGCGCGGATCGCCCACGGAGATGTACAGCACGTCGGCCTCGGCGTCATACTCCGACGTCGTGACCGCGCCGGAAGGCAAGATCGTTACCGCTTCCACACTACGCTCCTTGTCGTCGACGGCCGGCGCGTCAGGTACGCCGTCACGACGAATCCATCTCGCGCGCTCGTTTCACGATACACCACAACACAGAACTTGGACGTGAGGGACGTCGCGGCCAGCCACCGTATCGCCAGGAGAGTGCCTGCGTCACCGGCCCGGACGAAGTCTGGCCGCTCTACCGTGCCCAGCACGTCAGTGCGCAGAAGTCCCATCTCAGGATGCCGACGGACGATGTGCCCCCACCGCTCTTCGGTCAGTCGAATCCGGGCTCCACTTCGCGACGTTGCCTGGCTCATCGCGCGGCTACGCCAGCTCGATCGGCTCCTCGGTGACTTCCCCATCGCGGATGTAAAACGCCTTGACGTACGGCGCCCGCTCGTCCACCAGCGAGACGATGAAGTAGAGCGCTTCGGGGTACGTCGCCAGCCGCTTGTCGGTCTCCGACGGATACGCCCGCGTGTGGGTGTGCGAGTGGTAGATCCCGAGGTGGTCGAGGTCCGCGTCGTCGATCTCGCGGAAGATGCGGATCAGATCGTGCGGGTCGATCTCGTAGCGGACCGGGCTCTGCTCGGCGTTCCGCGCCCGGAACGCCCGGGTGACCCGGTCGCCGCGCCCGGCCAGGATGCCGCACACCTCGTACGGTCGATCCTCCAGCGCGTGCGCGACCATCTCATCGTAGATCGCGCGATCGAGGCTGACCACGAAGGCCCCTACGCCCGCGCGAGCGTCGCGTCGCTCACCACATCACCTTGCCCCGGACCCCTTCGGCGGCCTCGTCCTCCGACTCGGACCACAGGCCCGTCGAGAGGTACTTCCAGCCGCCGTCCGCCAGGAGCAGGACGATGTTACCACGTTCCATCCGC
>JALYGH010000343.1 GCA_030777205.1 Chloroflexota bacterium | reverse complement strand
ACCCCCGGGGGGATCTTCTGAGAAAGCCAACCGGCTACCACCCGAATACACCAGGAACACGCCCGGAACGTTACCGATCCCGCATTTCGCGCCCACAGTGGTCGGCGGCTCGAGCGCCTCCCAGCGGCGGAGCCGACGATTCAGCCCATCCGGGGGCGCCGCGGGTGGTACGCTTCGCCCTTGAGCCACCGACGCGGGGCTGACGCGCGGGCGGTGCATTTCGGCCTCGGAGCATCGACGGCGAGCCGGGTGGACGAGCCCGGCCGCGGAGGAGGCGGGCGTGGACGGTGAGCTGAACGGCCAGATCACGATCATGACCGGCGGTGCGGGCGGGATCGGGACCGGCCTCTGCCGGGCCCTGGCCGCCGCCGGCGCGACGGTCGTGGTGGCCGACCTCGACGGCAAGTGCGCGGACCGCGTGCGCCGGGAGATCCTCGACGCCGGGGGGCGGGCCGAGTCGGCGCGGGTGGACGTCACCAGCCCGGCCGACGTGACCGCGCTCGTCGAGGGCGTCGTCGCCCGCCACGGCCGGCTCGACCAGCTCTGGAACAACGCCGGCGTGATCCAGATCGGTTCGCTGCTCGACGTCACGCCCAACGAGTGGCGGCGCGTCTTCGCGGTCAATGTGGAGGGGGCGTTGTTTGGCACCCAGGCGGCGCTGCGCCGGATGCTCGAGCAGCCGCCGGACCCGACCTTCGGGCGGCGCGGCCTGATCGTGAACGTCAGCTCCGGCGCCGCCGACCGCGGCCGCCCGATGCTGCCGGCCTACGGCGCCAGCAAGGCCGCGCTCACCCACCTGACGAAGACGACCGCCGCCGCCTACGGCGAGCGGGGCATCTGCGCCGTCGCGCTGTACCCGAGCAGCATCTACGAGGGGATGTGGAAGGAGATCGACGCCCGCTGGAGCGCCCTCGAAGGGCTGCCGCCGGGCGAGCTGGGGCGGCGGCGCACGGCCGAGAGCCTGCTGGGCCGCTACGAGACGCCGGCCGAGGTCGCCGCGATCGGGCTGCGCGTCGCAACCCGCACCGGCCTGGCCCTCAACGGCAAGATCGTCGTCACCACGCCGCCGGTGCGAGACTTCTGATGGCCATCGAGCTCGGAATCGCCACGCCGGCCGTCCCGCGCCACCCGCGCGCCCTCGATGACCGCTTCGGCAAGTGGACGGCGGACCTGGGCGTCACCGTCCTCGGCACCCATCTCGGCCCGACGCCGGAGGCGGTAGCGCCGCTCGCGGGCGAGGTCCGCGCGCGGATGGCCGGCTGGGGCCTGCGGATCGTCCAAGCGACCGGCTACAACCCGGTCCTCGTCGGCGACGATCCGGCGCGGCGCGCGGCCGACCTGGAATGCCTCACCCAGGCCTTCCGGGTCGCGCACCTGCTCGGCAGCCCGATGGTACTGGCCGGCTGCGGCAGCTACCACCCGACTCACCACTACGGGCCGCACCCGCGCAACCACACGCCCGAGGCGCGCCAGCGAATGATCGAGTTCCTGCGGCTGGCCGCGCCGCGCGCCGAGGATCACGGCGTCGTCCTGGCGCTGGAGTGTCACATGCTCACGACGCTCGACACGCCGGCCCACATCCGCGAGGTCGTGGACGCGGTCGGGTCCCCGAGCGTCAAGGTGAATTTCGACCCGGTCAACTTGCTCGACGGCGTCGACGCCGTCTTCGACTCCGGCGCCCGGATGGGGGTGATGCTGGCGGAGCTCGGTCCGCGCTACCACTGGACGGCGCATGCCAAGGACGTCCTGATCGAGCCGCGGCTGGCCCTCCACCTCGAGGAGACGGTCTGCGGCGATGGCCAGCTCGACTGGCCGGCCTACCTCCGCTGCGCCGAGCGCCTCGGCTCGCCGGAGCAACCGGCGGCCGTGCTGGTGGAGCACATGCCGGCCTTCCTGGCCTCGCGGGGGCTGGCGTTCCTGCGCACTCAGGCCGCGGCCGCCAACGTCTCGATCGTCGCCCCGTGACCACCGGCCGACGCCGCACATCAGCAGCCCGACCGCCGGCATCGCTCGGGACACCGGATCTTGGCCCGGCCGGCCGGGCCCGTTACACGCCCTCCAACACTCGCTCCGCCATGCGCTCCGGCGCCGAAACGCCGAGCAGATCGAGGCACGACGCCAGCACCTGCTTGGTGGCGGCCACCAGCTTCAGCCGCGCCCTGGTCAGCCCGTCGTCCGGGTTGCGCGGCGGCAGGACCGGACAGTCGCGGTAGAACGCGCTGAACGCCCCGGCGAGGTCCAGGACGTAGAACGTGAGCTGGTGCGGCGCGAGCGTCGACGCCGCGCTCTCGACGACCTCCGGGAAGCGCAGCAGCTTGCGGATAAGCGTCAGCTCCGATTCGGTGGCGAGCAGCCGCACGTCGCCATCGGCGTACTCGGCGTTCCCCAGCTTGTTGGCCGCCTCGCGGAAGATGCTCGCCGTCCGGGCGTGGGCGTACTGGACGTAGTAGACCGGGTTCTCATCCGATTGGCGACGGGCCAGGTCGAGGTCGAAGTTCATCGTCACGTCGGCCGAGCGCGACAACAGGAAGTAACGCGCCGCGTCCGCCCCGACCGCGTCGAGCAAGTCGCGGACGGTGACGAACGTGCCGGCCCGCTTCGACATCTTGACTTCCTGGCCGCCCTCGAAGAGCTTGACCATCTGATAGACCAGCATCACCAGGCGCTCGGGGTCAACCCCCAGAGCCTTGACCATCGCGAACATCCTGGGAACGTGGCCCTGATGGTCCGACGACACGACGTCGATCGCGCGGTCATAGCCGCGGATGATGAACTTGTCGTAGTGATACGCCACGTCCGACGCGAAGTAGGTCGGCTGGCCGTTCGAGCGGACCAGGACGGCGTCGCCGTCCTCGCCGAGATCCGGCGAGGTGAACCACACTGCGCCCTCACGCTCGACGACGTGCCCCCGCTCGCGGAGCAGCTGCATAGCGGTCTCGAACAGCTCGCCGTCGTAGAGCGATTGCTCGGTGTACCAGCGGTCGAAGCGAACGCCGAGGTCGGCAAGATCCCGCTCGATCCACCCCATGACGCGCTCGACCGCGAGCCGGGCCATCCGCGCGACCACCTCGTCGGGCGGCAGCTCCAAGAGGGACCGCCCCTCCTGTGCCGCGATGTCCCGAGCCAGCTCCAGGATGTACTCGCCCTGATAGCCCTCCTCGGGGAAGCTGGCCTCGACCCCGTGGAGCTGCCGGTAGCGCGCCCACACGCTCGCCCCGAGCGCCTCGATCCGCGAGCCGGCGTCGTTGAAGTAATACTCGCGCTCGACAATGTGGTCGGTTAAGGCCAGCACCCGCGCCAGCGAGTCGCCCAGGGCCGCGTTGCGCGCCGCCCCGACGTGGAGCGGCCCGGTCGGGTTGGCGCTCACGAACTCGACCTGGACCCGCGCGCCCTTCCCGAGCGGCACCCGCCCGAACGCCGGCCCCTCATCCAGGATGACGTCGACCTGGTCCTGGAGCCACTCGTCGGCCAGGAAGAAGTTGATGAAGCCGGGCCCCGCCACCTCGACGGTCGAGACGGCGCCCGGCAGCTCCAGGTGGTGGGTGATCGCGCCGGCCACGTTGCGCGGCGGCATGCCGGCCGCCTTCTGCATCCGCATCGCCACGTTGGTGGCGAAGTCGCCCAGCTCAGCCTTGGCCGGGTGCTCGAGCACGACCTCCGGCAGGGCGACGGCCGGCAGGTCGCCGCTCGCCGTCGCCCGCTCCACGGCGGCCTCGATCAGGCGCTTGAGGTCGTCCCTAATCACGCGATTTCTCCTCCGACAGGTGACGCACGTGCCGAGAATCGTACCGGAAAGCCCTCGCCCGACG
>JALYGH010000342.1 GCA_030777205.1 Chloroflexota bacterium | reverse complement strand
CGCCCGGCAGCTCGCGCCCGCGCTCGGGCTGGCGGCGTGGGACCGCGGCTACTGCCCGATCTGCGGCGCCTGGCCCGTCCGCGCCGAGCAACCGGCCAATGGCGCGGGCCTCGGGTTGCGGTGCGCTCGCTGCGCGACCGGCTGGGCGCCGAGCCGGCCGGCTTGCCCATTCTGCGGCCTCGTCGGCACGCTGGCCGAACCCGGCGCCACTGATGATCGGCAACACGGCTCCACGCCGCTCGAGTGCGGCGGCTGCGCGTGTCGCTTGCCCATCGTCGGGCCGCCCGGCCGCCCGCCTACGGTGGCATCGCTCCTGGGCAAAGACGACGTACTTCGGGCGCGCGACGCGTCGGGCTACGCGGCCGGCCGCGCACGCCAGCCGGGGGCTGGCTTCCGACTGGAGCTGGCCGACGGCGAGGCGGCGTGGGAGGGGTTCGATGACGATTGACGCCCGCCCGCCCGATGCCCGCGACGTGCCGGACGATCAGGGCGCACCGGTCGGCACGGGGATGACGGCCACCGACCTCGGTGAGTTCGACGGCGTGGCCGTCGTCCCACCAGATCGCGCATCGGCCGTCCCGGCCGCCCTGGAGTCGGTGGTGCCCGAACCGGTCGAGCGGCGGCGCTACGTCCGGTTCCGAGGCGGCGAAGGGCAGGCGGTCGAGGACGGGGTGATCGCCGAGATCCGGTTGAGTATCGTCGTCAACGACCGTGAGCTGGTCCAGTTGATGTGCTCGCCGCACCAGCTCAACGCGCTCGTGGTCGGCTTCCTCTCGCTCGAAGGGCTGATCGACGGCTACGACGACCTCGATGCGATCCGCGTCTGCGTCGCCGACCGCGTCGCCGAGGTCCGGCTGGCGCGGGAGCCGCGCGAGCTTCCGAGCCGCCGGATCGTCACGTCGGGGTGCACGGGCGGGGTCAGCTTCGGGGCATACCTGGACGAGCTGGACCGGCTGCGCCTGCCGCCAGACGACGTCCTGCTCGAACCCGCCTGCGCCTACGGCCTGCTGCGCCAACTCTACGACCGCGCCCACCTCTACCGGCAGTCGGGCGGCGTCCACACGTCGCTGCTCGCCGATCCCTCCGGGCGGGTGCTCGCCGTCGCCGAGGACATCGGGCGGCACAACACAATCGACAAGCTGCGCGGCCTGGCGCTGATCCTCGGCTTCGAGACGCGCGGGATGGTGCTCGTCGCCTCGGGGCGGATCTCCTCCGAGATGCTGCTCAAGACGGCGATGATGGGCGTGCCGATCATAGCGTCGCGAACATCCCCGACGCAACTGGCCGTCACCCTTGGGGAGCGGCTCGGGATCACCGTGATTGGCTACCTCCGCTCGGCCAGCATGAACGTCTACACCCACCCCGGCCGGGTGGGCGGAGCGCCGACGACGTGAAGCCGCAGCTCATCTACATCCTCCATGGGTCCGACCGCTTCACCCGTGACGAGCAGGTCCGAAGCCTGAAGCGCCGGATGCTGGCCGAGCCGTCGGGGGAGTACAACCTGGCCATGCTGGCCGGGAGCGATGTCGGGCTGTCGGAGCTGCGGACCGTCGCCGACGCCCTGCCGTTCTTGGGCGACCGTCGGCTGGTGATCGTCGAAGGGCTGCTGGGCCGTCTCGCCGGCCAGACGAAGCCGTCCGCCCGGCGCGGCCGAGGGAAGACGGCGAAGGAGGCCGCGCCGCGGGACGCCGGCGCGCCCGGTCCGCTCGACACGCTGCTCGACTACCTGCAAGAGCTGCCGCCGACGACGGCGCTGGTGTTCGTCGAGGACCAGGTCGACGTGGGCGCGATCGAGCGCCGGCTGCCGAAGGACCGCGCCCACGTACGGGGCTACGATCGCCCCCGCCCGTCGGACCTGTCGTCGTGGATCGACCGCCGAGTCCGCCATCACAAAGGCAAGATGGAAGCGGCCGCGGTGCGCCAGCTCGCGCAGCTCGCGCCCGATGACCTCGGCCTACTCGAGAACGAGATCGCCAAGCTGGTGACCTACGCCGACGGGCGGACCGTGACGACCGATGACGTTGAGCTGCTGTCGGCGTCGCCGGAGGTGACGGTGTTCGCCCTGCTGGACGCCATCGCGCTCGGCCAGCGCGGCCGGGCGCTCGCGCAGTTGCGGGCGCTCTTCCAGCGCGGCGAGCGCTCCGAGGCGATCCTGCCGCAGATCGGGTCGACGATGCGGCGGCTGATCCAGGCGCGCGAGCTGCTCGACCTCGGCGTCCGTGGGCCGCAGCTACAGCGCCGGCTGGGCGTGCATCCGTTCCTCGCCGAGAAGACCGAGCGGCAAGCGCGCGGGTACCGGATGGACCAGCTCGAGGCGGCGCTGCGGCTGCTCCTCGACACCGACCGCGCGATCAAGACTGGCGAGGCCGAGCCGGAGCTGGCGCTGGAGCTCTTCATCTGTGATCTGCCGCGGGTCGGGTAGGCCCAGAACTCGGCCAGGTCGCGGCGCGACTTAGAATCCTGGCGGGCGGGCGTCGAACGCCAGCGTCCGCTCGCACCACGAGGCGGCGCGGAGGAGGGTCGGCTCGGCGAGGTGCGCCGCGACGAGCTGGACGCCGAATGGCAGCCCATCGTCGCTGAGCCCGCTCGGCAGCGTGATCGATGGCAGGCCGAGCAGAGACCACGGCGCCTGGAACGATGGATCGCCGGTCGTCGCGGGATCGGGCGCCACATTGGAGACGCTCGGCAGCAGCAGCGCGTCGAGCCCGACCAGCGAGGCGTGGGTTTCGGCGGCGAGGCGGCGGCGCAGGCGCTGGGCGTGGAGGTACGCCGGCGTCGGGACGAGCTGGCCGACCATTGCCGTGCCCCTGATGCGCGGCGCGTACGCGTCGGGGTCGCGGGCCAGCCAGGGGGTGTGGACGGCCGCCGCTTCCGATGTTTGGGTGAGGTTCTGGATGGCCAGGTACAGGTCGACCGGCGAGGGCAGCTCGACGGTGCGGACGTCGGCGCCGGCGGACGTGAAGTCGCGGGCCCGCTCCTCGACGTGGGCGCGGACGTTCGGCTCGGCCCGCTCGAGGAACTGCGGCAGCAAGCCGAGCGTCGGGGGCCGGTCGGTCGACAGGGCGGCCCGGTAGTCGGGCACCGGTGTGTCGAGCGAGCGAGGATCGCCCGGGTCGTGGCCGGCGATGGCGCCGAGGACGAGCGCCACGTCCTCGACGGTCCGCGCAATCGGGCCGCAGTGGTCGAGGCTCCAGGCGAGCGGGTAGACGCCCCGCCGGCTGACGCGGCCGTAGGTCGGCTTCAACCCGACGACGCCGTTGTAGGCGGCCGGGCGGAGGATCGACCCTCCCGTCTGGGTCCCGAGCGCGAACGGCACGCAGCGGGCGGCAACGGCCGCGCCGGAGCCGCTGCTCGACCCGCCCGGCGTGCGGTCGGGGCGCCACGGATTCCGAGTCGGCGACGGATCGGCCGAGGCGAACTGGGTGGTGACGGTCTTGCCGAGGACGATGGCCCCGGCCGCCCACAGCCGCGCGATGCTTGGCGCGTCCTCGTCGGGCACGTTGTCGGCGAGCGGCGGGAAGCCGGCGGTCGTGGGCAGCCCGCGGACGTTGTAAATATCCTTGATCCCGCAGGGGACGCCGTGGAGCGGCCCAAGGGCCGCGCTCGGCCGCGTCGCTTCGGTCTCGGCGTGCCGGGCGGCGGCCCGGGCACCCTCGGCATCAACCGTGACCCAGGCGCGCACGATGGGCTCGAACCGTTCGATCCGCGCCAGCAGGGCATCGACCAGCTCGACCGGCGAGACGTCGCGGCGGGCGATCCGGGTGGCCGCCTCGGCGGCGGTCAGGTCGTGCAGCTCGGTCACGGCCCCTCCTACGGCTCGACATCGGTCGGCTCGAGCCCTGCCCGCGCGACGACCCAGATGGCGCCGGCCGTCGTTTCGAGGGCCGGCCTCAGCTCGGCCGCGCGCTCCTCGCCCCAGGTCGCCACGGCGTCGGCGGTCAGCCGCGCGAGCGTCTCCTCGCGGGACAACGTCGGATCGAAGCGCATCATCCCCTCCTCGCCACCCTGAATTCCGAACAGTAAGGGGGTCAAGAGAACATCGGCTGAGCGCGGTGGTACACCTCCGGGTGTAGCGACCAACCGCCGGAGGGGTGTGCCATGGCTCAGCCGACGCCGGCAGTGTACGGGATGCTGCGGGAGTGGTACGAGCGACGGTGTCCGGGGCTGACGCGCGGGCAGCGGCGCTGGGTGGCGAAGCTGGTGTGCGCGG
>JALYGH010000341.1 GCA_030777205.1 Chloroflexota bacterium | reverse complement strand
GGCGGCGACTCGTCGACGACGACCAGGCGGCCGGTTTTGCGCACGGAGGCGCGAATCGTGTCGACGTCGAGCGGCACGAGCGTGCGCGGGTCGATCACCTCGGCCGAGATGCCCTCGGCCGCCAGCGCGTCCGCGGCCGCGAGCGCAGGGTGGACCATGTAGCCTAGGGCGACCACCGTCGCGTCGGTCCCGGCTCGCTTCACCGACGCCACCCCGCTCGGCACCAGATGGTCGCCATCCGGCACGTCCTCCTCGAGCGGGTCGATCCGCCCCGGCTCGAAGCAGACGACCGGGTTGTCATCGCGGATCGCGCTCTTGAGCAGCCCCTTGCCGTCGGCCGCCCCCGACGGCAGGATCACCTTCAACCCGGCCAGGTGGGCGTAGAGCGCGTAGCCGGTCTGGGAGTGCTGGGCGGCCGAGCGCGAGCCGTTCATGTAGTAGGTCCGGAAGACGATCGGGAAGTTGCGCTGGCCGCCGAACATGTAGCGAATCTTGCAGGCCTGGTTCACGACCTGGTCGAAGGCCATGAAGCTGAACGTCACCGAGCGCCAGTTGACGACCGGACGGAACCCGCAGCCGGCCGAGCCGACCGCCATGCCGGTCATGGTCGCCTCGGAGATCGGCGTCCGCCGCACGCGGGCCGGGCCGAACTCCTGCAACAGCCCCCCGGACGGCGCGGTCGCCATCGTGTAGACGCGCTCGTCGCGCCGCATCTCCTCGGCCATCGCGTCTTCGAGCGCCGCCGCGAAGCTCACCGTCGGCATGTATCCTCCTCTGGCGCGTCGCCACTCTGACGCGGGCGGGATAACAAGCGGGTCGGCCCGAGCACGGAAGGCCCGGCCGCTACGTCGCGAACACGTCGTCGAGCGCCTCCTCCGGCGCCGGGAATGGGCTGGCCTCGGCGAAGGCGACCGCGTCGGCGAGGTCCTGCTCCAGGGACTGTCGGAGATCCGCGAGCTGGTCCCCGGTGAGGATGCCGCCGGCCAGCAGGCGCCGCTCGAAGGTCTCGATCGGGTCACGCGCCGCCCACGCGGCGATCAGCTCGGGCGGGCGGCGATCCGGCGTCACCGCGTCGCGCAGCGCGTGCTGGTGGCGACGCCAGGTCTTGCACTCCAGCAGCGTTGGGCCCGCGCCGGCCCGCGCCCGCTCGACCGCCGCCCGCGTCACCTCGTAGACGGCCAGGACATCGTTGCCGTCGACGATCGCGCCCGGCATGCCGTATCCCGCAGCGAGGGCCGCTACGTCGCGGGCGGCGAGGCCACGCTCGACCGGGGTGTCCACCGCGTACTGGTTATTCTCGCACACCCAGACGACCGGCAGTTTCCAGAGCGCGGCGATGTTCAGCGACTCGTGGAAGGGCCCTTCGCCGGTCGCGCCGTCCCCGAAGAAGCCGACCGCGACGGCGTCGCCGCCTTCAAGCTGGGCCGCCAGCCCGGCCCCCGCCGCGATCGGCAGCCCGGCCCCGACGATGCCATTCGCCCCGAGCATGCCGACGTCGAAGTCGGCGATGTGCATCGAGCCGCCCTTGCCCTTGCAGTAGCCGTCGCGCCGCCCGAACAGCTCGGCCATCATCCGCCGGATGTCGGCCCCCTTAGCGATGCAATGCCCGTGGCCGCGATGGTTGCTCACGATCCGGTCAGTGAGCCGCAGAGCGGCGCAGACCCCGACGGCGACCGCCTCCTGGCCGACGTACGGGTGGACCACCCCGTAGATCCTGTCGGCCAGGCGCAGCTCCATCGCCAACTCGTCGAAGCGCCGGATGAGCACCATCTGGCGGAGGAGCTCGACGGCGAGGCCGGGGTCCAACGTGTCCGGCCCGCGCGCAGCAACGGTCATTCGCCCCACCTCGTCTCTGAGCAAGCTCGCGACGTGCGCGACATCATACACAGTTGATGCAGGGGGGTCGATGCGTCTGACATCCGTGCCTAAATAGTCGCCCTCTTTAGAGAGGCGCCGACTCGTCGCCTGCCAAGGGAGGTTGACGCGCCGTACAAGGACGTGGAGCAGCAGCGGGAGTATCAGCGGGAGTACGGGCGCATGCGGCGGGTTGGGGGCGCGCAAGCCCCCAGTCAAACCGCAATCCCGCTGCCGTTTCGTTTGAAGACCGCCGCCGACGTGTTGACACTGCTCGAAGAGCAGGTGGGCGCCGTGCGAGGTGACGCGAGCCTGACGACCGTCGAGCGGCGCGGACGATCGGCTACCTGGCGGGGGTGAGCCTGCGCGCGATCGAGGCTGGCGACCTGGCGGCGAGACTGGAAGCGGTCGAAGCGGTACTCAAGGCGCGGCGGGTGTCGTGACGCTTGAGTCCGGCGACTTCAAGCCAGGAGCGGAAGGGGCGGACGTGAAGGCTGACGGGCTCGCGAAGCACTACGACAAGCTCTCGCTTGACGAGCTGTTCCACCTGCGCATCCGGGCGCTCGCCCGCGGGGACAAGGCGGACTGCGATTGGCTCGACCGCGCCTGCATCGGCAAGGGATACGGCGCCTACTGCGCCCGCATCGAAGCCTCCGACACGCTCACGCTCTGCGTCATGGTCGAATTGCTCCCCTGGCTGGCGAAGCTCCTGATGGTCGACGCGGTGCGCCCGCT
Source organism: Chloroflexota bacterium (assembly GCA_030777205.1). Lineage (GTDB taxonomy): Bacteria > Chloroflexota > UBA6077 > UBA6077 > JACCZL01 > JALYGH01. Next base: position 2,795 of record JALYGH010000341.1, on the reverse strand, counting down.
CGTGGCGGCTCTGGAAGGCGCGGCCCAGGATGCGGGCTGGATAGGCTACCTGGACGGGTACGCGGCCGGCTGGAAGGCGGCGAGCCGTCGCGCCTACAGCCGCGGCACCCGCTACTCCGACCTGCTCGGCAGGCTCGCGGTCGAACTGGCGGGCCGAGCGCAGACGCCGCGCGGCGGTCCACCCCGACGTCTGGAAGATGCACGTCGAGGTCGACGAGCTCGACGGCGAGGCCCACTTCGAGAGCATGATGCTCCACGTCGAGGAGCTGTGCCGCCACCTGCCTGGCCTGGCGCCGACCCTCCGGGTCATGTGGATGCACGTGATCGACGCGCGCCCGGACCGCGTCGGCCGCTGCTGCACGACCTGGCCGGTCGAGGTGTAGCGGCCCCCTGAGCGGCCCCCAGCGCCGCGCCACGCGCCCCGGAATCGATAGCCGACTCCGGGGCTATGCTTTGCTCGGGAGGGGTGATGACGCAGGACATATTTACGGCGCGGTGTGGCTGCTCCTGGGACGGTGGGCGGCATCGCCGGGCGTGCGATGAGTGGCAGGCGCTCGTCGCAGGGCGCGATCAGCTGCAACAGGGGACAAGCATCGACTACGAGGCGTTGCGCAGGATCGAGGAGCAGATGGCCGAGCACACGCCGCCGTGGATGGGGGATGAGCGGCCCTGAGCGTCGCGCCCCGCGCCCCGGGGCCCGCGAGACGGCTCTCCGGGGCCATACTCTGCCCGGGGAGGGTGCATGAGCGGACGGGGTGTACCATCCATGCCGAGGACCGCCAGGGCCCTCGCCGTCCTCGGCATGGTGCTCTTGGGGATCGGGGTGGTCCTCGGCGTCTTCGAATCCCCCGCCCGAGCGCCACGGATCGTGCTGGTCGTGCTCGGGGTTCTCGGCGTCCTCTGCATCGTGGTGCCGCTCTTGATCGCCGAGCTGGACCGCCGGTGACGGTGAGCGGGAAGGTGCTCTGAGCGGCCCCACACGCGCCCCGGAGCCCACCGACGGGCCGGGGCCGTCCTCGTGTGCCGGCTAAATGCTTCCTGAGGGCCTGTTGCCGAACTCTTCCGGTCGAGGCCGGGGCGGTGGTAATCTGGGGGCGGAAGACCGATCCGATGGTCGTGGAGGTGCGGTCACCGTGCTGGGGCGGAAGGCGTTCGAGCCGAAGCCGTTCTACCAAGTCAGCCTCGAGGAGCGGGTACCGGAGGCCCATCTGCTGCGGCGGGTCGCCGCGGCGGTCGATTTCGGCTTCGTGCGGCGACTGACGGCGCGGTTCTCCAGCCACACCGGCCAGCCGGGGATCGACCCGGTGGTGCTGTTCAGGATGGCGTTCGTCGACTGGCTATACGGGATCACCAGCGAGCGGCGGCTGGCCGATGCGCTGCGCCTGACCCTGGCATTCATGTGGTTCGCGGGCTACGACTTGGATGAGCGGACCCCGGACCACTCGGTGCTGTCGAAGGCCCGGGCCCGGTTCGGGGTGACGTTCTACCAGGCGTTCTGCGTCGAGGTCGTCCGCCAGGGCGAGCGGGCCGGGCTGATCCGCGGCGATCGGCTGTACGTGGACAGCACCCTGGTCGAGGCGAACGCCGACCTGGCGACGGTCGGCTCGCGCGCGCTGGTCGCCCAGCTCGCCGGGGTCGACGAGCACCTGGCCGCCGTCTGGGACGAGAACCCGGCGGCAGTGCCGGGCGCGAACGACGTGCCGGCCGGTCCTCACCTGGCCAGCCGTGACGACCCGCCGAACGGGCCGCGCGGGCCGGTCGACGAGCAGGTCGTCAGCCGCACCGACCCGGACGCCGGGCTGGTGGCGCGGCAGGGGGTGCCGCTGGACCACTACCACAAGGTGCACGCGGGGGTGGACGGCGGCGTCGCCCGGATCATCACGGCCGTGGACGTCACGCCGGCGAGGTGGCCGACGAGTGCCTGCTGGGCCACTTGATCAAGGAGCACGCGGGAGCCACGGGCCGCACCGTCAGCGAGGTCGTTGCCGACACCAAGTACGGGACGCACGAGAACTACCGCGCGCTGGGGCAGGCCGGCATCGCCGCCAGCATCCCGTCGCACGCGGAAGCGAGCCAGCGGCGGGCGGTGCCCCGCGAGCTGTTCGTCTGTGACTCGGCCACGGATCGGTTCCTCTGCCCGGAGGGGCAGGCCTTACGTCGGCAGGTCTGCCCGGCGACGTCGACGCCCACGAGCAGGTCCCGGCCGCCCGGTACGAGGTCGAGCACGTCGTTGGCCCAGGCGGCGATGCGCGGCCCGTAGGCCGGCACGCCGTTGACGAGGTTCGTCACCCCGAGCACCACCACCTGGATGATCAGGCCGCCGACCACCGTCACCAGCAGGAGCATCGCGACATAGACGACCAGCACGACCACGCCGCGCGGCGGCGTCCAGCAGCCCCGGCGGCGTAGCTCGCGGGCCGTCAGCCGGTCCACGAGCGGCTTCATGCCGGCCGACAGGATGACCGCCAGCACGACGCGGACGATGACCGCCGAGATCTGGCTCAGCAGCCTCAGGCCGATCAGGACGGCGATCGTGAACAGGATGACGCGGCTGATCGCGCGCCAGAGCACGGACTCGCTCACCACCCCCTCCGGCGTGGCGTACGCTTGCTCGGGCTGTGTGCGTGACGGCGTCTTCCCCGGGGAACTCCCGGGCCAATCCTCTGACGCGTGCCAGTTCGGCATCCCGCCGACGGCGCGCCGCGCCGGCCCTCCTACCCGCATCATATGCCGCCGCGCGCGGCGACGCGGAACGTTGAACGACACCAGTCGGTGCACCACGCGCACTGTCCGTC
>JALYGH010000340.1 GCA_030777205.1 Chloroflexota bacterium | reverse complement strand
AGACGTGGCAGTCGAACAGGCCCGCCCCTTCGACGCGCAACGGGATCCGGTCACGGGCGGCCCAGCGCACCAGGTTGGCGAGCAGGTCGCCGTGATCGGGCAGGTTGTCTCGGCCGAAGCAGCGGTCGAGGTCGGCGGGCAGGTAGGCGACGCGCCCGCCGCCGGCGGACTCGCGCAGGACCAGCCCGGCCAGGCCGCTGCTCGGGTGGCGCATCCAGGACGTCTCGGGCGGGTAGATCGGGAAGGGCGGGACGAACGTCAGCGGGACGAGCGCCCCGTCCGCCACGCGGACCACCTCGATCCGTCCACCGAACGGCAGGATGTCCGTCTCGTCGAAGCCGCGCAGCACCGGATGGCGCTCCCCGTCGGGCGCCGGCTCAGTCCCGGTCCGCGGGCCGTAGACGCCGGCCCTCAGCTCGGGCGCGAGCCGCAGGTAGCTATGGCCGGCCCAGGTCTCCCAGCTCGGCGCGGCCGCGCCGAGGGCGCCGTGGTGGGCGCCGGTCGCGTTGGCGCCGAACAGGTCGGCCAGGGCGAAGTCCGGTCGCGGATCGCCCCACTCGTCGTAGCGGCTCGTCTCGCCGGTCGCGATAAGGCCGCCGCCGCGCTCGACGAACCGGCGGATGGCGCTGCACTGCCCGTCAGACAGCGCCCCGAGATTGGGCAGCACGAGCAGCGCCAGTCCCTCCACGTCGCGGTCGACGTGATCGGCGTGGACGGGCACGTACGGGATCCGCGCCCGGATGAGCGCCTGGCGCAGCCCGAGGTGCGGCTGGATGACCCGCTCGGCGGGCGCGTCGCGGCCGTAGAAGTCGACGTTCTCCTGCGTCCAGACGAGCCCGACCGTCGCGATCGGCCGACGATCGACCAGGTACTCCTCGTTCGCCTCGTGCCAGCGGAACAGCGCCTCGGCGGTGCGGTATTGGCGGCGATCTTCGTGGTAGGCGCCGATGTGGTGCCACCAGGGCTGGATGCCGCCGGCGAACCCTTCGACGGCCCACATCCGCACCTCCGGCTCCGGCTTGCTGGCGACGCGGAAGGTCGGCTGCCCGGCCTGGTACAGCGCCGTGCTCTCCGGAATCAGCTTCTCCCAGCCGAGCAGGCCGTGGATCAGCTTGCCCATCTCGGCGTTGCTCTGGAAGCCGCGCGGCTGCTGATCGGACTGCGCACGGGCCTGCGAGTCGAGCATGATGATCTCGGTCCGCTCGCAGATCGCCTTGTAGTCGCGGAAGCGCCGGCTCTGGGTCAGCAGGTCGCCGCTGTTCATCCCGATCCAGAGGCAGTCCGGGCCGCCTGCCTCGCGGGTGACGCGATTGTTCAGCTCCCAGACCGCGACCCGCTGGGTGTAGCTCCAGGTGATCCAGCGGCGGTAGGCCGGATCGTCCCAATTGCGCGCCGCCGGCAGAGTCAGGCCGGTCGCCTCCCGGAACGCTCGCGCGCAGTGGACGGAGTGGCAGATCCGGTCGCGCTCGAGGCCGCTCCAGCTATTGTCGGTGATCCCGTCGGGCCGGCTGCGTTCGACGATCTCCCGCAGGACGTCCGGCAGGAACTCGTCGTAGTACGGGCTGTTGATGCAGGCGATGTAGCGGTCCTCGGCGCGGTACGGCCGCCCCTCGGCGTCGACGGAGAACCACTCCGGGTGCTCGACGTAGAATCGCTCGTCGGCCCGGTTCGAGTCCATCCGCGCCAGCACCGCCAGCCCGTCCTCGCGGGCCGCGGCCACGATCTCGCCGTACAAGTCGCGGTCACCCAGGAAGAGCGCCCGGCGGTGGAGGGGGTACTTGCTCGGGTAGTAGGCGACGATGCCGCCGGCGTTGACGATCACGCCCTGGACGCGGGTGCGCCGCCAGTGCTCGCGCCACCAGTCGGCGTCGTAGCGGATCGGGTCGACCTCGGTGAGGTTGGTCTGTCCCCAGCGGTAGCAGCGTCGGTACCACGGCCTCGCGTTCCCAGTCGTCACGGCTCCCCTCCCTCGCCCGCGGCCGCCCGGCTCCCGCGACCAGGCCGCGTCTTCCGGATGAGCGTAGCGCACCCGCGTCGGCGCGTGTGCCGAACGTCGCCCACCGGTCGCGCCGTGCCCCTGCACCGATGCGGGGAGCCGGCCGCGGACGGGGCGCGGTGGCTACGGGTTGCGGGGGCCGAAGCGCGAGAGGACCGGCTCCTGGCGGGTCATGATCTCCAGCAGGGCCGGGCGTCCAGCGTGATCCTGCTCGCGCGCTCCAGCGCCGGTGCAACGTCCGCGCCGAGGGAGGACCGCGGAGGGAGCAGCCGACGGTCACGTATGGACGACACGTCGCTCTGGCTGCACATGCGGAGACGTTACAGCGGATTTCGCCAGTGTTGATCGGTCGCCAGGACACGCCGGCCTGCTGAGCCAGAGGCCGCGACTCGGAGGTCCGCCCCACGCACCCGCTCGACCGGACGATCAAGGATCAGGAAATCCGCTGTAGGACGTGCTCGACCGAGATCTTGGTATTGACCGTGTGGGAGCCCCTGGGTATCCTGCCCGCAGCGGTCATGTACTTACGCGTCCCTCGGGCGATTGACGGTAGATGCGGGGATCTATGGACGGACAGCCCGATGCGATCCGGCCCGCGTGCCACGGCACCGCGCCCCCGACGAATCTCCCGGCCATCCGCGATCGGCTGATCGGGCGTGCCCAGGAGTTGGCGGTCGTACGCGAGCTCCTGCTGCGCGAGGATGTCGGTCTGCTGACGCTGACCGGACCGGGCGGGGTCGGCAAGACGCGACTCGCCCTCCAGGTCGCCACAGGGATGATCGGCGAGTTCGCCGACGGCGTGTGGCTCGTGCCACTCGCGCCGATTCGCGACCCAGCTCTCGTTGCACAGACCATCGCGGAAGTCGTAGGCGTCCGTCAGACGGCGGGACGACCAGTGATGGAAGCGCTGACAGATGCCCTCCGCGCTAGGTCGCTGCTCCTGCTGCTCGACAACTTCGAGCACCTCGTAGCTGGCGCGCCTCTCCTCGCCACGTTGCTCGCTTCCTCACCACGGCTGAAGCTGCTTGTGACGAGCCGCTCGGGGCTCGGCTTACATGCCGAGTACTCCTTCGCCGTCCCCCCGTTGGGCCTGGCCGAGCCGAATGCACTACCGTCGGTCGAGCACCTCAGTCGCGTGCCCGCGGTCCGGCTCTTCTGCGAGCTTGCTCGGGCGATGCGAACGGACTTCGTCCTGGCACGGGACAACGCGACGGACATCGCGGAGATCTGCGCCCGCCTGGATGGCCTGCCGCTGGCGATCGAGCTGGCAGCGGCGCGCATCAAGATCCTATCCCCCGAGGCGCTGCTTGCCCGCTTGGGCAGTCGACTCACGCTACTCACCGGCGGGGCGCGCGACCTCCCGGCGCGACAGCGGACGCTGCGGGACACCATAGCCTGGAGCTACGACCTGCTGGATCCGATCGAGCGAGCGCTCTTCCGACGGCTGGCCGTGTTCGTCGGCGGCTTCGCCCTGGATGCCGCGGGAGACATCTGCGACTTCGGCGGCGAGCTGACCGTCGATGTGCTTGACGGGGTCGCGTTGCTGGTTGACAAGAGCCTGCTGCGACGGGAGGCGACCACCAGCGAGCCGAGGTTTGGGATGCTGGAGACGATCCGCGAGTTCGGGCTTGCGAAGCTGCGCGAGGCAGGCGAGGAGGAGTCCGTTCGCCACCGTCACTTGCACTGGTACCTCCATCTGGCGGAGCGAGCTGGCTGCGAGTTCTACGGCCCGGACGCGATCCCCTGGCTCGAGTGCCTGACGGCCGAGTACGCCAACGTCCGCTCGGCACTCTCCTGGAGCCTGGTCGACGAGGGCGACAGCAGCACCTCGGCCGGGCTGCGCCTGGCGGCTGCCCTCCTGCCGTTCTGGTTCGTCCGCGACCAGCTCAGCGAGGGCCGACGCTGGCTGGAGCGAGCGCTCGCGAAAGATGGACACCCCGTCCGCGACGTCGGCGAGGATCTATGCCCGACCACGGACGCCGCCGGAGAGGCTGCCCCGGCCTTCGTCCTGCACGACGATCCGGTGCGCCGTCACCAATGGGGGCGGGCACCCCGGATCGTCGCACTCAACGGGCTCGCAGTCCTGGCGTATCACCAACAAGACTGGGAGCAAGCGGAGTGGTCCGCCCACCAGGCCCTGGAGCTCGCGCGGAATTCCGGGGATCGGGTGGGCGAGGCGTACGCGCTCACCACGCTCGGGAAGGCTGCAGAGACCCGCGGCGAGCGCGAACGTGCGCTCGCCCTGTCCGAGGAGGGCCTGGCGCGCATCCGCGAAACGGGAGACCCAGCCGGGACCTGGCGCGCGCTCAACGATCTCGGCGCGGAGCTGGGCGCTCGCGGCGAACTCGAGCGCTCGCAGCGGCTGCACGAGGAGTCCCTGGCGCTGGCCCGCGCGCTGGGGTGCCACTGGCAGATCGCGGCGTCGCTGAACCGACTCGGACGAGTGGCCTACTGGCGCAGGGAGCTCGACCGGGCGTCGGCGCTGCTCGAGGAGAGTCTCGCCCTGTGGCACGGGATCGGGGCCACGCGCGGGCCGCAGATGGCGCTTGCGACGCTCGGGGCCATCGCCCTGCGGCGAGGCGAGTTGGAGCGAGCGACAACCCGCTTCCTCAGCAGCCTGGCCCTCTGCTCCGAGGCGGGCGACCGTGCCGGGATCGCTCGGTGCCTGGAGGGCCTAGCCTCGGTCTGGACCTCGTGCGCTCCGACAGACGCCCGTGACGAAGCCCTCCGTGCCGCGCTCCTGTTCGGGGCGGCCGAGGCGTTGCGGGAGACGATCAGGGCTCCGCTGGAACAGGACGAGGAACCCTCTTATCACCGCTCCGTAGCCGCGACGCGCACCGCCCTCGCGGGTGGGGCATTCACCGCTGCCTGGGCCAGAGGGCGGGCGATGAACGTGGAGCAGGCCGTCGACTACGTCCGGAGTGCCGGGAGACCCGAGCGGCGACCGCACGTCGAGTCCGGGCCAACACGAGCGAGAAGCCCAAGGAGCCTGCTGACGACGCGCGAGCAGGAAGTCGCCGCGCTGATCGGGCGCGGTTGGACGAATCGCCAGATCGCGGACGTGCTGGTGACGGCCGAGCGGACGGTCGAGACCCACGCTCGCAATATCCGCGAGAAGCTCGGGCTGGCGACGAGGGCGCAGCTCGTCGCCTGGGCTGTCGAGCAGGGACTGGCGACCGCTCCGAACTGACGTTCGCCCCGCCGCGTCCGCTGGCGCACGGATCGGAACCCGTAGATCGCTCGGTATGACAGGGATACGGGCTGCATCTGCGCGCTGCCCCGTATGGACGGTGCAGGGCACCCGTCGTAACCTGGGCTCACCCCACTCGCCTGATGGTTCACGAGCAGGGGGAATGAGGGTACGGCCCGGGCTCCCGTCGGTCGGCGGGAGGCGCTCGTACCCGCGAGTAGCAGGAGGTGAGGCATGGACAGCGTGCAGACTCAGGACGGGATCCGCGTGGTGCGGGCCGCCGACGCGACGGACAAGACGGGCCAGTCAACCGGACTCATCCGGCGCATGGGGGTCGGCGGTCCGACCGGGGCCACGCGCATCTGGATGGGGGTCACCGTCGGGCCGCCCGGCATGGACAGCGGGCCGCACCACCACGGCGAGGCCGAGACGGCCGGTTACATCGTCCGCGGCCATTGCCGGGTCCTGTGGGGTGAGAACTACGAGCAGTACGTCGATGTGGGGCCAGGGGACTTCCTGTTCATTCCGCCGTTCCTGCCGCACGTCGAGCAGAATCGCTCAGACGAGCCGGTCGAGCTCATCATCGCGCGCTCGCCCGACAACATCGTCGTCAACCTGGACTAGCTTGGGCGCGAATCCTGGAAGCGGAGGCACGTCGTGATCCGTTCGATCGTCCTCCTCCAGTTCAAGCCGGACACGACCGAAGAGCAGATCGCCGGCATGCTAGACGGGGCGGAGGCTATGCTGGCGAAGCGGCCTGGCGTTCAGGGCTATACCCTCCGCCGCGATCTCGGGCTGCGCGACGGCAACATGTCGCTCGCCGCCCTGATCGACTTCGAGGACGAGGACGCCTATCTCGCCTACATCGCGAGCGAGGAGCACACTCGGTTCAGTCGCGAGGTGGTCGGACCCATCCGCGAGCGATCCGTGCGCTGCCAGATCCGGGTGTCCTGAGCGGCAGAGCGTTGCTTGCTAACACGCAGGTCGCGGGATCGTGTCGTCAGTGCCTTACAGCCTGACATTCGTGCGGTACTCAATGTATGAGGC
>JALYGH010000339.1 GCA_030777205.1 Chloroflexota bacterium | reverse complement strand
ACGACGTCCAGCGGGCGATCGAAGCCCCGCGCTGGTTGTACGGCCGAACCTGGGGCGCCGAGTCGGTCGCGCTGACGCTCGAGGACGAGATCGCGCCCGAGACGTGCGCGACGCTCGCCACCATGGGCCACGACGTCCGGACCGTCCCGATGTGGAGTGACTCGCTCGGCCACGCCCAGGCGATCTGGATCGACCGTGCCGCCGGCACACTCTGGGCCGGTGCCGATCCGCGCAGCGATGGGGCCGCCGCGGGGTGGTGAGCGGGACGGCAAGCTGCTTGCGATGCTCGAACCCGGCCTGATCCGCTGCGGGACACGCACCCTTCGCGTCGGCGCCCGCACGCTGGTCATGGGCATCTTGAACCTGACCCCGGACTCGTTCTCCGGCGACGGCCTCGCGGCGCGCGATGTGGACAGCATCGTCGCGCGCGGCGAGGATCTGGTGGCGGCCGGGGCGGACGTCATCGACGTTGGCGGCGAGAGCACCCGGCCCGGCGCGGACAGCGTGCCCGAGGACGTGGAGCGGGACCGCGTGCTGCCCCTGATCGAGCGGCTGGCGGCGCGGATCGACATCCCGATCTCGATCGACACCCGCAAGGCAGCCGTCGCCGAGGCCGCCATGCGAGCCGGCGCGTCGATCGTCAACGACGTCAGCGGCCTCGACTACGACCCGAGGCTGCCTGTCGTCGCTGCCGATGCCGGCGCGGCGCTGATCGTCGGTCACTGGCGTCGGCGGCAGCCGGACGACCCGGCGGACCTGATCGAGTGGATCGCCGCCGGGCTCCGCGACGGCATCCGCCGCGCCACGGCCGCCGGAGTCCCGCGGACGCGCTTGATGGTGGATCCGGGCCTCGGCTTCGCCAAGCCATCGGCCTGGTCGTTCGGCGTCCATCGCGAGTGGCCCCGCCTGCGCGCCGGCCTCGGCCTGCCGATCCTGATCGGAGCGTCGCGCAAGCGCCACATCGGCGAGGCGCTGGGCGGGGCGCCGGTCGAAGAGCGGCTGGCGGGCTCGCTCGCCGCGGCGTCCGTCGCTGCCGCGGGGGGAGCCGACATGGTGCGCGTCCACGACGTGCGGGAGAGCGCCGGGGCGGCGCGCGTCGCGGATGCGATCGGGCGCGGCTGGTGGGAGGAGCCGCCGGCCTGGACGCCGGTCTACCTCGGTCTGGGCGCCAACCTCGGGCGACGCGAGGAGACCCTGGCGCGCGCCCTGGCGCTGCTTGGCGGGAGCACCGACCTGCGCGTGGTTCGGCGCTCGAGCCTCTACGAGACGGCGCCGGTTGGCGTGACGAGCCAGCCGCAGTTCCTGAACGCGGTGGTCGAGGCCGAGACGAGCCTGGCCCCGCCCGAGCTGCTCCGGCTCGTGCAGGGCGTCGAAGCGCAGCTCGGGCGGCAGGCCCGCGAGCGCTGGGGCCCCCGCGAGATCGACGTCGACGTCCTGCTCTACGGCGACCGCGAGATTAGCCAGCCCGGGCTGACCGTTCCCCATCCCGAGCTCTGGAATCGAGTGTTCGTCCTGGCGCCGCTCCATGAGCTCCAGCCGGGACTGTTCGGCCCCGGCGGCCAGCCGATCGGCGAGCGAGTGCACGAGCTGGAGCGGACGCAGGCGGTGCGGTCCCTTAACTGCTGACGGTCGGGCGGGGTCCCGGGTGGGCCGGCACTTCGGGGCGGACGTCGGCGGGCGGCGCGAGGCTGTCCGCCGCGTCGGGCGTCAGCAGCGTCGACTCCGGGTCCGGATCCTCAATCTCGACCGGGAGGGTGCGGGTAGCCGGCCGATCGAGCCGCAGGGCGGCCGCCAGCCGCCCGACCTTCAGCCAGGCGCCGAGGAAGGCCAGGGCCTGCCCCGCGGCCAGGCTCGCGACGACCGTCGTCCACGACACCCGTTCGGTCGGGCGGACGGCCGCCGCCTGGAGCACGAGCAGCAGGAAGCCGAGCGCGGCCGCCAGGGTCCAGACGCCGAGGGCGCGCGGGAACACCGACGGGATCACCAGCAGGCGTGCCGATCGGAGCAGCGCGCGCGGCCCCGAGCGGTACTGCTGGCGGACCATGTCGGCGCGGGCGAGCTCGATCCAGCCGTTGACCGCCGAGAGCAACATCGTCCCGACCAATGTGGCGGCCGTCGGTCCGAGGAGGCGCTCAGCCGGTCCGGTGATGCCGACGACCGCCGCGCCCAGGACGACGAATGCCAGCGCCCCGACCAGCCCGAGCCCGAGGAACGGCCAGAACCAGTGGCGGCACCCGCGCCAGAACGGCACCGCGACGTGGGTGCCGGCCTCGGTGGTCGCCCAGAGCCGCTCGAGGATGCCGCCGGCCAGGAACGTGTAGGCGAGCCACTGGGCGACGAGCATGGCCGCCACCGTCAAGCCCCCAAGCGCCCCCACGACCACAGCCGTCAGGTACCGGTCGTCGGCGCCGCGCTCGAGCGGCGATGCCGCCGCGGCCGCCACCTCGACGAGCTGGTTCAGCCAGTTGCCGCCGAGCAGCGCCGGCGCCCACGGCCGATCGCCCGCGACGGTGGCGAGCGCGCCGGTGAAGAGGGCGGCTGGGGCCAGGGCAAGCAGGAGATTGGCGAGGTAGAGGGGAAAGGCCAGGCGGAGCGACGCCGCGGCTAGGCGAAGCATGACGTCACCCGATCGTCCCGGCGAGCTGCAAGTACGACTGGACCAGGGCGAGGATGCGAGCGCCGAGCGCCAGGATCGGGACCGGCGGCGCATCGACGACGAGGCCGTTGTCGGTCTTGTTCAGCTCGACGGCGATCTGACGATCCGGATCGACCTGGACCAGGCGCAGCGGACCGCCGCGTGCTGCCACCTCCAGTCGCTCCGGCACGCCGTCCCAGCTCGCTTCCTCGGAGCGAGCGTCGGCATAGGTCAGCCGAATGCGGACCGGAAAGGCCACGTCGCCGCGCCGCTCGATCACGGCGCCGCCCTCGTCGGCCGCGGCCACGCGGTACTCGACGACGCCGCGGCCGTAGACGAGCGGACGGAAGAACCAGTCGAGGGACTCGCCGGCGCCCGCCTCCAGCGCCGCCTGCAGATCGGCCGTGGTCGGGTGGCGCCAGCGCCAGCCATCGACGTAGCCGCGCATGGCCGCCAGGAACCGCTCTTCGCCCAGTATGCGCTTGAGCGTCTGGAACGTCAGCGCGCCCTTCGAGTACGCGGTCGCGCCGTAGGCCACGAAGTTCGGGTACTCCCACGCGGGCTGCGCGAGCGGCTGCGTCGCCGCCGCGGCGACGAACTGCAGGCGGTGAACGAGACCGTAGCCGACCTCGATCGGCCCGATGTCCAGCATCGAGTTGCCGCCGCCGTAGAGCGCCATGAGCACCTTGATCGTCGCGTAATCGGCGAAGCCCTCGTCCAACCAGGCTTCGCGCGCCTCATTGGTGGCCACTTGCAGGGGCACCCACTGGTGCGCGATCTCGTGGACGGTCACGATCTCGACCTCGCGCACACCGCTCCCGAGGCCGAACGGCAGCTCGGTCAGCAGGCCGAGCGTCACGAGCGACGGGTACTCCATGCCGCCCGCGCCGGCGGCGTTCGCCGGAGGTACGACGAGCGTCAGCTTGGGCCACGGATAGGGACCGAACCAGCGACCGAGCAGGTCGAGCGCCCCCTCGGCCGCCCGAAAGTAGCGTTCGTCGGCCCCGGTGACCTCGCGCGGGGTCAGCAGCTCCAGCTCGACGGGGCGACCGGCGGCCTCGACCGTCCGCATGACGACGCGATACCCCGGCCAGGCCGTCCAGGCGACGTCGCTGACCGCCTCGGCATGGTACCGGACCGTGACCGTGCCGTCGTCGTTCTCCTCCACGCTCTCGCGGACGCCGCTCGCCGCCGATATGTAGTCGCGCGGGACCGTCAGCGCCAGCGTGTAGCTCCCGAAGTCGGCGAAGAACTCCGCATTGGCGTGCCAGGGCTCGGTGTCCCAGGCGCCGCGGTCGTAGACGGCCAGCTTCGGGTACCACTGGCCCGCCATCACGAAATCGCCGGCGGTGCCAGTCCTGGCGAAGACGCGCGGCAACTGGCTGGTCCAGGCGACGTCGAAGCGGATCGTCTCGCCGGGGCCGATCGGGCGGGGGAGCGGCACCCGCAGCACGGTGCCGTCAGCGTCGGCATCCGGCGGGAGAACGCTCTCGCCCGTGTCCGCCAGCGCGAGCCGCTCCAGCTCGATCCAGCCCGGTTGCTCCGGATCGTAGGCGCTGCCCCTGTGCACCGCGCCGGCCTCGCGCATCCAGACCGTGTCCGGGTCGCGAAAGGCGTTCAAGTACAGCTTGAACCAGACGTCGTCGAGCCAGTCCGAGGACGGGTTACGGTACGTGATGCGAGCCGTGCCGTGGATCTGCCGGGCGTCCGGGTCCCAACGTGCGACGAGATCGTACGAGGCGGTGTCGGTGCGCGCCGGGGCGGCCGCCCCGCCAACCGGGACGGCAACGGCCTGGGCCAGGGCGTGCGGGACCGGCCCGCCGAGCGTCGCGCCAATCAGCGCGACGAGGACAGCGAGGCGGACGAGGGTGGCTCCCCGCGCGGTGATCACCCGACCGATCGTCTCCATCGCACCACTCAAGCATACCGCGCGGACCGGTCATGCCGCGGCGAGCCGGCGTCGGCCACGAAGTTGCAGGCCGTGTGCCGCCGACTCGCTCCGTCCTCGTCATCCGGGCCACAGCCGCCCGGCGGATGGCACGGACGCGGGTAGGCCCACCAGACTACGAGCAGCAGGCGCCGCGCTTCCACCCATCTGGGTAGAGGCGCGGCACCGACCTGTCGGCCGAGCTACTCACGCGGGGGCCGGCACCTCGGAGGGTGCGGCCGGCTCGTGCAGCGAGCGCACGGCCACCAGGATCGCGGCTGCCGCCGCGCCGGCCATCAGGACCAGCATGGCCGCCAGCCCGGCGTAGCCGCCGAGGCCCAGCCCGAGTCCGGCCGCCGCCGCGCCGACGATCGTGCCTACATTCAGCCCGGCGGCGTTCAGGCCCATCACCGCCCCGCGCAGCGCGGCGTAGCGGCGGATGAGCAGGCTGATCAGCGCGGCGAGCATGATCCCGCTGCTGACGCAGAACAGGGCCGTGGCCAACAGCGCCAGCGGGACGGTGGGAGCGATGAACACCAGGGGCGCGAAGCCGACGTTCGCGACTGCGCCGACGGCCAGCAGGCGCGTCGGCGCACCCCACGGCGCCGGGTGGCCGGCGGTCGAGTTCAGGTGGCGACTGGCGAGGAGGTTGGCGACGAAGAACGCGCCCGCGCCGACGAACCAGACCCAGCTCACGACGATGGTTGACGCGTCGAACCGGTCGGCGAAGAACGCCGCCAGGTACGTCAGCCAGGCGAACCAGGCGCAACTCCGCAGCGTCGAGGCGAACAGTAACGGGAGCGCGCCGGGGGCACGCGCGACCAGCGCGAACGCCTCGCGGTAGCCGGGGCGTGCCACGTTCGGCGGGCGCTGCCAGGCGAGCGTCAGGGCGGCGATAACCGCCATCGCGACGGCGACGACCGCCATGGCGACGAACGCGCCGCGCCAGCCGGCGATCGTCGCCGGGAGCGCCAGCAGCGGGCCCGCGACGACGACCGAGAGTGCCTGGCAAGAAGTCACCAGGCCGGCCGCCTGCCCGCTCGTCGGGCCGTGGAAGCGGTCGGCGCTGGCGGCCTGGAGGGTCGGAAGCAGCGCGGCCATCATGACGCCGAGCAGCGCGTAGAAGACGACCAGTGATCCCACCTGGCCCACCACGGCGAACACGTCGGCGACGGCCCCGAGGAGCAGCATGGCCGCCACGGCCGGCGCGCGCGGAACGCGGTCGATCAGCGGGGCCAGGCCGAAACCCACGACGAGCGCCGCCACGCCGCTGATCCCCCGCAGGCCGCCGACGACCGCCACGCTGGTGTCGAGATCCGCCGCGATCAGCGCGACGAAGATGCTGATCGCCGAGATCGGCAGGCTGTAGGCGAACGTCGCCAGCAGGACCGGCCAGAGCGCCCGAGCCAGCGCGAGCCCGCCGTCGGCGTCCGACGCGTCGGTTTTGGGGGCCGACCCCCGG
>JALYGH010000338.1 GCA_030777205.1 Chloroflexota bacterium | reverse complement strand
GCCCGGCCGGCCGGCGCGCGCGGCAGCCTCGAGCAGGCCCTGGCGACTGGCGTCGAGGCCGAGCACGAGCGCGGTGGGCTCGGCCGCGGCGCGGGCCAACACGTAGCGGCCGTCGCCCGCGCCGAGGTCGACGACCGTCCGACTGTACTGGGCGGCCAGACGTCAGACTTACCCGACATCGACCTCGATGAGCTGGCGGCCGTCGAGGATCCTCACGGCCCTGACCTCCTGATCACAGTCGCTCGAGGTAAGGATACTACGCATCGCAACCTGGGGTCGGCAGCGGGTCCGCCCGGAACACGATCAGCCGGGGGGCGATGACCACCGCCATCGACCGGTTGGAGCGAGCCGGCTTCGCCCGCCGGGCTCGCGACCTCCGGTACCGCCGCAGCGTCCGCGTGGAGGCAACGCCGTGCGCCGACCGGCTCGCCTGCGCCGTTACAGCGACGAGGAGCTTGTGCTGCTCCGCGACTTCCTCCGCGCCGGACGTCCTTAGGAAGAGCACGCGGCGCGTATCCGTGCCGAACGTCCACCGGCCGCGAGGTCGGAGCGCAACCGGAGCTGATTGCCCGCCGCCGCCTACGTGACCTGCCCCCACGCCGTTGCGTTGCGTCGGCCCTGTCTACCGGCTACCGTTGGGGCACCACCGCGGGTCACGCGATGGCAGGGGGACCGATGGACGTCAACGAGCTGGGCTTCATGCCCGCCCTAGAGATCGCGGCGCGGGTGCGCGCCAAAGAGGTCTCGCCGGTCGAGGTCGTCGAGGCGTGCCTGGCGCGGATCGAGCAACTCGAACCCCGACTCCACGCCTTCTCCCAGTTGCTCGCCGACCAGGCCCGCGCCGACGCTCGCGCCGCCGAAGAGGCGATCCAACGGGGCGACCCCGTCGGTCCGCTCCACGGCGTGCCGGTCGGCATCAAGGACCAGATGAACGTCACCGGCGCGAAAGTCACATTCGGCACGCACCTGCTCGCCGACTACGTGGCGACCGAGGACGCGCCGATCGTGGCCGGGCTCCGCCGAGCCGGAGCGATCGCCATCGGCATGACGACGATGCCGGAGTTCGGCTGGAACGGCATCTCTTGGAGCCCCCTCTACGGCGCGACCTACAATCCTTGGGATCCGGACCGCACGGCCGGTGGGTCCAGTGCCGGTAGCGGCGCGGCGGTCTCAGCCGGGATGCTGCCCTTCGCGACCGGCTCAGACGGGGCCGGCTCGATCCGCATGCCGGCCAGCTTCTGCGGGGTCGTCGGGCTGAAGCCGACGTACGGGCGGGTCGCCATGTACCCGGTCTCGGTCAGTGAGCTGGTGACACACTACGGCCCACTGAGCCGCACCGTCCGCGACAGCGCGGCGATGCTGAACGCGATTGCCGGGCCGGACCCGCGCGACCCCCACTGCCTGCCGGCCAGTGACGAGGATTATGTCGCGTCGTGCAACGGCGGCGTCCGGGGGTGCGGATCGCCTACAGCCCGGATCTCGGCTACGCCAAGGTGAATCCGGACGTGGCCCGGATCGCCGCCGAGGCGGTCCGGCGCTTCGAGGAGCTCGGCGCGACGGTCGAGGAGGCCACCCCCGGCTTCGAAGACCCGGTCTGGGCCGCCGACCAGTACCTCTGGGCCGGCGCCGCGAACCGGGCGTATCCCCGCCTGCCCGAGATGCGCGACAAGATGGACCCCGGGTTCGTCAAGGCCGTCGAGATGATGGCCGAGCGGTCGCTGTTCGACTCGGCCAGGGCGCGGATCGTCCGGCTCGGGCTCGCCGACACGATGGGCCGCTTCTTCGGACGCTACGACCTGCTCGTCACGCCGACGATGGCCGATACGGCGTTCAGCCAGGATCGCTCGCGTCCGGAGTACGGGCCGTCGCTGGCCTGGAGCCCGTTTACCTACCCATTCAACTTGACCGGCGAGCCGGCGATCAGCGTCCCGGCCGGCTGGGCGTCGGACGGGCTGCCGGTCGGGCTGCAGATCGTCGGGCCGCGCTTCGCCGAGGGGCGGGTGCTGCGGGCGGCCGCCGCCTTCGAGGAGGCGCAGCCCTGGGCAGACCGCCGCCCGCCGATCTCGTAGCCCCTGACCGCTCCACACGAGCTATCGGGCACATCAGTACCGCCCGGCCGGGCGGGCCCGCGCACGTTCGTCGAGTCACGCCCGCGCCGAAGCGACGGCGAGCGGACCCCGCAGGTCTGCCCACCGCCTCCGTGCTCGGCAAGCGTCGTGCGTCTCAGTGATCGCCCGCATCGTCCGGGGAGTAGACGTAGTTGGGCCGCTGGTAGGCGAGCCGAAACCCGGTCCGCAGCATGTTGTGGTAGGACGGGTTCGGGTGGTCGGGCGTGTCCTCGACCGCCTCGGTCACCAGCCAGCGGCAGCCGAGATCCGCGCCGTCGCGAATCCGGCGAGCCACGATCGCGCCCTGGGCTCCCCGGCGGCGGTACGCTTCCAGCGTGGCGCCGAACGACAGCACGTAGGTGCTCCAGCCCGGCCGACCGACGAGCCCACTGCAGAACGGCGCATACTCCAACGGGAGCGCTAAGCAGGTGCAGAGGGACTGTTGCCGAACTCCGCCAGACTGAGTCGACGTCGCGTTAGTGCGGCACGAACCGCAGCCCTTCCCGTCTAGGCTGCCCGATACCCCTCTGACTGGGCGGTCCACTGGTGCTGGCTATGGGCCATGCCGCGAAGAAGTGGCGAACACCGAGTTCGGCAACAGTCCCCAGACGATCTCCGCCCAGACCTGCGCATACTCCGCGCCGACCTGCTCGATGCGCAGATCGGTCGCGATCTCCAGCGGCGGCTCGGTTCCCCGAATGAGCTGCGCTCAGTTGTCCATCCGGCGCAGGCCACGCGAGATCAGGTCGTCGTGCAGCGGCAGCGAGAGTACGGCCGGGCTGAGGGCGAGCATGTAGCGGATATTTCGCCCGCGGTAGACTCGGTCGATCGCATCGAGCGTCGGCTGGGTGATCGGCTCCCGCAGACCGAGGCCGACCACCCGATTGAAGAACGGGACATCGATCTCCGTCGCAACCTGGGCGACCGCCACGCCGATCCGCTCCACCCGCGCGCCGTACCCATCCGCCGCTTCCGGCGGCATGGCCCTGAGCATGTCCTCATAGGCGTACGCTTCGACCCGCTCGATGTTCTCGGCCAAGTCGCGCGTCGTCATGTGCACCAGTGAGCCGAGGGCGTCAGGGACCAAGCAGCCGGCCGTCTGTCCGATCCTCTCGTCTCGCGTAGCCGCCGTCGTCGCCGTCATGGTCATGCCTCGATACGTGAGAAGGTCGGCAGGGCGCCGGGCGGTGCCACCTCGACGTCTGCCGTCCCTTACAGTCTGACGGCCGCCGTCCGGGTCGCCATCGTGGAACGGCACGGAAGTATCGACTGAGCAGCACAGAGGTTCGCCGCGATGAGGCACGGAGCACATCGGCAAGGTGGTACCATGGCACGCGGCCGGTTGCTGGATCGGACCGAAGGCGGCGCGGGGCATTCCGTGGCCGCCTGGTCGACCGGCTGACTGATGGCCTGCCGTGGCAATCGTCGCCGGTACCATCGGCCACCCTGTGAAAACTCCATGAACGCCGATCGACCGCCGCAGAACATCTACGACGACCCGCGCTTCTTCGCGGGCTACTCGCGATTGGATCGGTTCGGGCCGGGGTGGACCGAGGCGTTCGAGCACCCTGCGTTCATGGCGCTGCTCCCGGACGTTCGAGAGCGTCGCGTCCTCGACCTCGGATGCGGGATGGGGCAACTCGCCTTCCATCTCGCCGAAGCCGGCGCCGCCAAGGTGATCGGCGTCGACATCTCCGAGCGGATGTTGGGCCTGGCCACGACGGAGCGCAGTCACCCGCGCGTGACCTACCTCCGCGAGGCGCTCGAGACGGTCGCCTTCCCGCCCGATCGTTTCGACCTCGTAGTCAGCTCGCTGGCGTTTCACTACGTAGAGGACTATGGCGGGCTCGTGCGGCGCATCGCCGGCTGGCTCGCGCCGGGCGGCGTCCTCGTCTACTCGACCGAGCACCCGATCTACACGGCGGGTGACCGGAGCACGGCCAACGGCTGGATGTTCGACGGCGACGGACGGCGGCTGCACTGGGCCGTGGACAACTACGCCGAGGAGGGGCTCCGCGAGCAGCACTCGTTCACCGATGGCGTGCAGAAGTACCACCGCATGATGGCGACGCTGCTCAACGGGCTCATAGACGCCGGCTTCTCGCTCGAGCGGGTCGTCGAGCCCGTGCCCGACGACGATGCGCTGCAGCGCCACCCGAACTTCGCGGAGGAGCGGCGACGCCCGACTTTCCTGCTTGTTCGGGCCCGAAGGCCGTGAGGGAGCATGGTGGCCAGCCGCGCCTGGCGGGTTCGGAGCGCCACGCCGCGGAGCACCTGTACGCGGCCGCGCACACCCTGGTCGGCAATGGCCGGCGGCAACGGCCTGGGC
>JALYGH010000337.1 GCA_030777205.1 Chloroflexota bacterium | reverse complement strand
GTCTTCGGGGCGGCCGGGGACGCCGCCCCACCGCACGCGGCGATCAACGTGCTCAGCACCAGCGCCAGGGCGATGATGGGTACGCTGTGGAGCTTCACCGGGGGCATCCTTCCAGGCGTCCGGGGCATGGACGCTCGCGTGGCGCCTCGCTGCGCGTGTCTGGTCGAGGGCTGAGCTACCTGACGACAGCGTAGCAAGGGGATGGCCGCGTCCGCAGCCTCGGCCATCCCCGGGCCGCGCCTATCATCGGGATCCGTCTCCGGACCTCACAATCATTATCAGGGATTATCGAGCCAGAATCCCGCCGACGGACGTGACCCGCGCCGCATCGGCCCCGCGTCAGCTCCGACGCCGGACTTCGACCGCCACCGACCGATCGGGCCCGAGGTCCATGGCCCGGGCCGCCTGCCGAACGGGGTCGAAGTCGGCGTCGGTGAGTGGAACGAGGCCATCGGCCCCCAGCAGCCCGCCGAGCAGGCGCCGCCCTTCATCCGTCGCCGCCGCCCGGAGCAGCCCCGCCTGCAACGCCTCCCGGGTGTTCGGGGGTAGCGCGGCGCGCACGGCGAGCGCATCGCGCGGGATGGGGGCGGTGAGCTGCTTCGCCACGGGGCGGCCATGGTCGGCCGGGACGACGATCTGGCCAAGCTCGATCGCCCGTCCGTCGCGCGTGCTCCCGAGCGCCACGTCCGCGCCCCAGCGATCGCGCGCCACGATGTAGGCGAACGGCGTCAGCCAGGCGGCGTCGAGGCTGCCGGCACCGAGCGCGTCGACGCCCGTCTCCTGCGACGTCGGGACCGAGATCGTGACGCGCAGGCCGCTCTCCCGCTCGATCAGGCGGGCCAGCGGCGTCCCGTGGGCCAGCGCCGTATCCGGCGTGCTCGTCGCCGGAAGTGCGAGGCGGATGCGGGTCGGCTCTGTCCCCGGCGATGGTGCGGCCGGCCGAACCGTGGAGCAGGCCGCGGCGAACAGTGCCGCCACGATCAGCCCAACCGCCGACGCCAACGCGAGCGGCGACGACGCCCATCCCCGCCACCCCCGCCGTGCGTCCGGCCTCTTCGGCATACAGTCCCTCCAAGAACGCTCGGCCGGCACACCGGCGCCCGGTCCGTCCCCAGCACGGCGCATCACGCGCCGTGACGTGCGTATCATACGCGTAACGAGCCCCGTGTCCGGCCGCGCCGGTCGCCGCGCCCCGGCCGTATCATGAGCAACGGTGTGTCCGGCCGGTCGCCCGCGCCGCACCTCCCGAGCGAGATCGAGAGCATGAGCGCCTTTCGCACCAGGCTGATCGAGGCTTCGGCGCGCAATCGGTCCCTGCTATGCGTCGGCCTGGACCCGGACCCGCGACTCGCCCCGCCGTCGCTGGTCGGTCGTGATGGCTGGGTCGCCCGGTTCATCCTCGGGATCGCCGAGGCGACGGCCGACCTGGTCTGCGCCTTCAAGCCGAACCTCGCCTTCTTCGAGGCGCTCGGTGACGAGGGCTTTCGCGGCCTGCGCGCCGTCCTGGATGGGCTGCCGAAGGACGTCCTCTGCATCGGCGACGCCAAGCGCGGCGACGTCGAGAGCACGGCGGTCGCGTACGCCCGGGCCATGTTCGAGGTCTGGGGCTTCGACGCGGCAACGGTGAACCCGTATCTTGGCGGCGACAGCCTCGACCCATTCACGCGCTACGAGGACCGGGGCGTGATCGTCATCTGCAAGACGTCGAACCCCGGCTCGGGCGACCTCCAGGATCTCGACGTAAGGTGGCAGGATGAAACGATGCCGCTGTACGAGGCCGTAGCGCGGCAGGTCGTCGGGCGCAATCGGGCCGGCAACCTCGGGCTGGTCGTCGGCGCCACCTACCCGGCCCAGCTCGCTCGCGTGCGCGCCATTGCGCCCGACCTGCCAATCCTCGTCCCCGGCGTCGGCGCGCAGCAGGGCGACCTCGCGGGCGCAGTCGCGGCCGGACTCGACGCCGACGGCGGCGGAATTCTCGTCAACGCCTCGCGGAGCGTGCTATACGCCGATCGCGGGGACGACTGGCAGGCGGCGGCCCGCGCCGCCGCCCTCGATCTGCGCGAGCGCATCGACGCCGCGCGCCAGGCGCGAGCCGACAGGGAGCGAGCCGGTGCCCCCCCTTGATTTTCGACGCGGCGACATCGTCCGACTGAGGAAGCCACATCCATGCGGTAGCGAGGACTTCGAGGTCGTCCGCCTGGGCGCCGACATCGGGCTGACCTGCACCCGGTGCGGCCGTCGAATCCTGCTGGCGCGCAGCACGCTGGAACGCCGCGTCACGACGTTCGTCCGCCGCAGCCCGGAGGCGGAGCTGCCAACGGACATCGAGCCGGCCGGGCGCCCGTCGCCGCCCCCGCCGCCGACGGATCAGACCAGTGGCTCGTGAGCCACGGCGAACCGGCATCGCCCGCCCCGGACGAACGCGCCGACATGGACCCATCAATCTGGCACAACCGCCACTTCATGCTGCTCTGGGCGGCCCAGGTAATCGGCCAGACGGCGCAGAACGCGGTGCACTACGGCCTGCTGGTGCTCGTCCAGACGCGGACGCACTCGGCCGCCCACATGAGCTTCGCCGTCCTTACCGTCGTCTTGCCGTCGGTCATCTTCGGGCTCGTCGCCGGAGCGTACGTCGACCGCCGCGACAAGCGGCTGGTCCTGATCGGCGCGAACCTGGCCCGCGCGGCGCTGATGCCGCTCTACGTCGTCTTCCCCGAGTGGCTGCTCGTCATCTACGGGTTGAACTTCCTGTTCTCGACCATCAGCCAGTTCTTCGCCCCGGCCGAGCTGGCGATGCTCCCGACGGTCGTCAAGCGCGGCCACCTGCTCCAGGCAAATTCGCTGTTCCAGGTGACGTTCACGGCGTCGCAGTTGATCGGCTTCGTGATCCTCGGGCCGCTCGTCATCAACCTCTGGGGCATCGGCGGCATGCTCGCCGCGGCCGCGCTCTGCACCTGGCCGCTGCCGAGCACGCACCGGCGACTCGAGCAGCAGATCGGCGGCTTCCGCGACCTCTGGCACGAGATCTTCTACGTGCTCCGCTACGTCCGATCGGATGCGATCATATCGCTGGCCGTCATCCAGTGGACGGTCGGCTCGACGCTGATGCTGATCGTGGCGACCCTTGCGCCGAACTTCGTCGTCCACATCCTCCAGGTGCGCGTGGAGGACAGTGTGTTCGTCCTGGCGCCGGCCGGGGTCGGGACGGTCCTGGGCTCGCTGGTGCTCGGCCGCTACGGCGCGCGCGTCGACCGCCTCCGCCTGGTCTGGAGCGCGCTCGTCGCGGTTGGCCTCCTGGTCTGCCTGATGGCGCTGGCCGGCCCGGTCTGGCAGTCACTCGGCTGGGTGTCCTACGCCGAGGGCGCCGAGCCGACGTTCTGGGGGCACTGGAGCCTCATCGGCGTGGTCATGGCGCTCGCGTTCGTGGCCGGAAGCGGCTTCGTCTCGATCCTCGTGCCGACCCAGACGGTCATCCAGGAGCGCGCCGAGGAGGGCGTGCGGGGCCGCCTCTTCGCGGTCCAGCTCGTGCTGGCCAACGTGGCGAGCATCCTGCCGCTGGTCGTGCTCAGCGAATTGGCCGACCACTTGGGCGTGCCGTGGACATTGCTGTTGGTGGGGCTGGGTGTCCTCGGATCCGGAGTATGGAGCGCATGGCACGCCGCGTCCCTCAGGACCGCGGCCGAGCAAGGGCACCACTCCTCGGCCGCGTGAGCGTCGGCTTGGAAAGGAGTCTCAGGCTGGCACGAGACTTGCTATGAGCGGGTCAGCCGTGGCCCACGGGCGGACGCGCCGCGACTCTGCGCCTGCCTGCTGGCCCGGAAGGCGGCGCCTCGCCCGACCATCCCGTGCGCCGGTGCGCGGTTTCGGGCGGCGCGACGCGGTTTCCCCGGCAAGGAGGCCTGGATGATCGCCCACCCCGGTCGCTTCCTCCGCCGCTACTGGCTGGAAGTGCTCCTCGTCCTCCCCCTGACGTTGTACATCGTGCTGCTCACCTTCGTGCCGGTCCTCCAGGCGATCGGCATGGGCTTCACGGATCGCTACACCGGCGCCTTCCCGACGCTCTCGAACTACCAGTACATCATGAGCCGGCCGGACTTCGG
>JALYGH010000336.1 GCA_030777205.1 Chloroflexota bacterium | reverse complement strand
CGACCGGTCCGGTCGCGTCCGAGGTGGTCCGCGCGATGTCCAGGTACGCCAGCGCCATCGCGAGCAGCGGGACGTCCTGCCAGGGCGCCCAGCGCGCCGCCTCACGCTCGGGGATCACGCTGGAGGCCGGAGCCTCGGCCGCTCGCATCGCGAGCGCGCGGGTGTGGTAGAGGTCGGCCAGCAGCGGGGCGATCAGCCAGGGCAAGAGTGACGCGCCGACCGCGGCCGCCGCGAGCCAGCCGGTCACGCGGAGGCGAGCGATCGGCACGAGCGGCCGAGCATCCGCGGGCGTCTTGCGGCGGCGCGGTAGCGCCGTGGCTCGGGCCGGAACGGGCAGGGACGGGGCGACGAGCAGCCCGGCGATCATCGCGCCGAGGACGCTGGTGACATTCGAGTCGAATGCCACGCTGTTTGCCGCCACGTAGGCGGCCAAACTCCCGAGCAGGCCCGCCGCCAGGATCCCCTCGCCGATATCCTGGCTCGCCGTCGCCCGCAGCCCGGCCCGGATGACCAGCCCGCCCAGCGCCACGAGTAGCACGCCGCCGACGAGCCCGGTCGTGAGCAGCGTGTCGAGCAAGAAGTTGTGGGCGCGGTCGAAGCGCAGATCCTCGAAGCGGGTCGCCAGCTCGATCGGGAAGCGCGGCTCGAGGGCGACGGCCTGCGTCTCCGGCCCGAACCCGAGCAGGGCCCGCCACCCGCCCGCCGCGATCGTCTCGAGCGTCGCGCGCCAGATCAAGAGCCGCTGTCCGGTCGAGTCCGTCTCGACGGAGCCGTCTCCCAGCGCGCCGCCGATCAGCACGATGCCGGCGCCGAGGGTGAGGACGATGGCGGCCGTGAGGGCTGGGCGGCGCCACGCCGGCCGGAGTCGCCAGAGCACCACCACGCCGGCGACCGCGAGCCCCGCGGCGGCCCCGAGCAGACCCCCGCGGACCTGCGCCGCGACGAGCCCGGCAACCTGGAGGACGAGCAGGCCCGCCCAGAAGGCGAGCGCGTACGCCGTGCCGTCGTTCCAGAAAGGGACGGACTGCTTCCGGTGCCGATCCACGCGCCGCCCGTGGCGGCCGGGGTCGGAGCAGGCCGCGTCGACCGGCCGGGCCGTCAGCGCGCGGCCGGCCTCGACAGCCCGGGCCAGCGACAGGGGGAGCAGCATGGCCAGGTACGTCGCGAGCGCCGTGGACGACCCGAGCGTGCTCGTCGCGCCGAGCGGCCGGTTCAGCCAGGCGAGTGGATCGAGCTGAGCAAGTTGGACGAGCGCATACAGGCTGACCGGCAGGCTCGCAACGAGCCAGGCGGTCGTCAGGGTGCGGCGCGCCGCCGGATCGCGCCCGGCCAGGGCGGCGGCAATCCCGAGCACGAGCCAGGACAGGACGGTCGCCGTGCCCTGGACCCGGTCCCAGGAGCCCAGGAGGCTGACGAGCGGCTGAATCGAGAGGGAGGTCGACAGCGCCAGCGAGACGACGAGCCCAACCAGCACGAGCGCGAACGGCCGCCCAGCCGCCCCGCCGAGGTCGAGCGCCCGCGACGGCTCCCCATCGTGCGCGCCGGCGGCGAACTCCCCGATGCGACCGGCCAGCCAGCCGAGCACGAGGACGAGCGCGAGGAGGCGAACGACGACCGCCTTTGTCGCCTCGAACCCGATCGTCCCGAGGGTATGGAAGGCGAGCGGCGTCAGCGCACCGGCCAGCAGGCATGCCGCTTCCGCCCAGGCTGTCGACGGCCGCTCGTTCGGACGGGCCACGCGCTCCTAGCCGCAGCCCGGTGGGGCGCTCACCGCCGGGCCGGCCACGCCGCGCCCGGCCGGGACGGTGTCGATGTAGCGGGTGTCGTCGCAGACCCAGGGCGGGTCCGGCTCCCGCCCGGCGGACAGCCCGAGGAGCCAGATGCAGGCGATGATCGCCGCGGCCACGCCGACGCCGATCCCGGCCGGCAGGACGAGGGCCGGCGACAGCAGCGCTCGCACGTCAGGCTGTCGCCCAGCCGCGCGCCCGCTCGACGGCGCGGTGCCAACCGGCCAGCAGCTCGGCGCGGCGGTCGTCGCCCATCCTCGGCTCGAAGCGCCGGGCGGGCCGCCACTGGCGGGCGATCGTCTCGCGGTCCTCCCAGAAGTCGACGCCGAGACCGGCCAGGTACGCCGCGCCGAGCGCGGTCGTCTCCTGGATCGACGCAACTTCGATCGGGATGCCGAGTAGGTCAGCCTGGAACTGCATCAAGAACCTATTGGCCGTGCCGCCCCCGTCGACCCGCAGCACCGAGACCTCGACGCCGCCCTCGTCGCGCATCAGCGTCAGGACGTCGGCCGTCTGGTAGGCGATCGCCTCGAGCGTCGCCCGCGCCAGGTGCTCGCGGCGTGACCCGCCGCTCAGCCCGACGATCGCCCCGCGCGCGTACATGTCCCAGTACGGCGCGCCGAGGCCGGCGAACGCCGGCACGAAGTAGACGCCGCCGGTGTCCGGTACCGACTCGGCCAGGGCCTCGGTCTCGGCCGCCTCGGCGATGATCCGGAGGCCGTCGCGGAGCCACTGAACCGCGGCGCCGGTCACGAAGACCGCGCCCTCGAGCGCGTACTCCACCCTCCCGTCGATCTGCCAGGCCACCGTCGTCAACAGCCCCAACCGGGACCGGGCAGCGCGCTCGCCGGTGTTGAGCAGCAGGAAGGAGCCGGTGCCGTAGGTATTCTTCGACATCCCCGGCGTGAAGCACGCCTGGCCGAAGAGCGCGGATTGCTGGTCGCCGGCCACGCCGGCGATCGGGACCGCCGCGCCTCCCAGGAGGTCGCGTGCCCGGCCGGCCACCTCCCCGAATACGCCGCTGGAGGGGCGGACATCCGGCAGCAGCGTCCGCGGGATGCGCAGCGCGTCGAGCAGGACGTCGTCCCAGGCCCGATCGTAGATGTTGAACAGCATCGTCCGGGCGGCATTCGAGACGTCCGTCGCGTGGATGGCGCCGTCGGTCAGGTGCCAGAGGAGCCAGCTATCGACGGTCCCGAAGGCGAGCTCGCCGGCCTCGGCGCGGCGGCGAGCATCCGGGACGTTGTCGAGCAGCCACTGGATCTTTGTGCCGGAGAAGTACGCGTCGATCAGCAGGCCGGTCCGCTCGCGGATGAGCGGCTCCAGGCCGGCTCGGCGCAGCTCCTGGCACAGCGGCGCGGTCCGGCGGTCCTGCCAGACCACGGCCGGCGCGATCGGGCGGCCGGTGGCCCGCTCCCAGATCAGGGTCGTCTCGCGCTGGTTGGTGATGCCGATGGCCGCGACCTGGCGGCCGGAGATGCCGGCCACCGCGAGCGCCTCGGCGGCGACGGCCAGCGCGTTCTCGAAGATCTCGACGGGGTCGTGCTCGACCCAGCCGGGCTGGGGGAAGCTCTGGCGATGCTCGCGGTCCGCGACGCCGACCGGCGCACCGTGTCGGTCGAACACGAGCGCGGCGGTGCCGCTGGTCCCCTGGTCGAGCGCGAGCACGTACCGATCCGCGCTGTCCGACACGACTCCCCTCCCGCCGCGCAGTATAGACGCCGGGCACGCAATCCGGCTTCAATTTGAGACGGGGGCCGCGGCGCCGTGCGCGCCGGGAAGGGGGAGCCGTGCCGACCGAGGAAATTTCTCCGCACGACGGCACCTCGGCGTCCGACGAGCGTCAAGCGGAGGACGGCGTGCCCGCGGCATTCCCGGGGGTGACCGATGCGGACGGCTATCCGCGCGAGCTGGAGGCGGACGTACCGCTGCGCGACGGTGGCACGATCCACGTCCGCCCGATCCGCGCTGACGACGCCGGGCGATTGCAGGCGTTCCACCGCCGACTCTCACGGGACTCGATCTTCTTCCGCTTCTTTTCGCACCTACCCGAGCTGACCGACGAGCGCGCCGCCTACTTCACGCGGATCGACTACCAGCGGCGGATGGCGATCGTGGCCGTGTCCCCGGGTGCCGATGGCGACGAGATCGTCGGCGTGATCCGCTACGACGTGATCGCGCCCGGACGGGCCGAGATGGCGCTGATCGTCGAGGATCGCTACCAGCACCACGGCATCGGCGCGGCGCTCCTCGACCACCTGATCCTGGCCGCCCGCGAGCGCGGCATCCGGACGATCGTCGCCGACGTGCTGGCCGAGAACTGGCGGATGCTGCGGCTGCTGCGCGAGAGCGGCAACCCCACCGTGACCCGTCGCCACGCGGACGTCGTCCGCGTCGAGCTGACCGTCACGGGGACTCCTCAATCTGTCGATGCCGGGGGCTATGGCTCGGCGAAGCTGGACTGATCCCGCATTCACGACATCCAACATGGAGTCCGGTTCTAACCCTGTCTGGCTGCGCCACATATGTACGGTGGCCGTCGCCCCTGGTCTCCAGCACCGATCCCATGTGCTCTCACACCACTTTCTCGTTGGCTGCCGGGGGGCGCACGGTCGGCGGCCGTAAGTCAGTCCCAGCCGCGGAGGCGGCGGACGCGGTGGCGGTTCTCCGTGGAAAGGCGCGCGGCCGGGTTCAACTCCGGGCTGGACGGCGGCAGCGGGATCAGTCCCCGCCCGACCGCGCCTCATCGACGTAGCCCACCGCGCCTCTGGCGGTCAGGCCGGTCGCTGCGAGGGTCGCAGCGAGCTCCGCTGTCTCCCCCGCGCCCGTGCTACGGCGGCCCTCGCGTGGACCTGGCGCTCCACCTTCGGCGCGCAGCGCAGCCGCTGCAGCAGGGCGTATATCCCGCCCTCGGTGTAGGTCACCCCCCACCGTTCCGCCACCCAGGCCCGGATCTCGGCCGCCGTCCGGAACCGCCCGGTCGCCACCTCGGCCGCCAGCTCCACGCGCTGCGCGGGCGTCAGGAAGGACGGCGCCCCCTGCCCGCCGGCGTGGTGCCCCTCGACCGCCGCCAGCCCGCCGGCGCGGTACCACTCCAGCCAGCGGGTCACCGTCCGCTCGTGCACCCCGAGCACCGCGGCCGCCTCACGCGCCGAGCGCCCAGCCCGCACCAGCCACAGCC
>JALYGH010000335.1 GCA_030777205.1 Chloroflexota bacterium | reverse complement strand
GCCGTCCTGGCGGCGGCTTCCAGGTACGGATAGCCCTCCACGATCTCGTTCCGGCTCGCCCCCGCCGCCAGGAGATCCAGCGGATCCTTCGCCCGCACCCACGGGCCGCGGATGCACGGCCTCCCCCCGCACCGCTCGGGGCTGATTGCGATGCGGTCCAGGTCGCTCATCCTCATCCCTGTCGATCGTGTGGCCCGGCGAGCCAGTCGGCGACGGATCGCGGCGCCGCGGGGCTGGACGTAGTAGTATCGTGCTCCTCCCGGCGCCTCGTGCGACCGTCGCCGTACGATCTACGAACAAGGTTCAGTTTCCGTCCGGTGCGGTGCACGGCTCGTCATCGTCACGCCGCAGTCCCATCGGTGCCATCCGTCACCGACGCGGGCGCGATGTGATCCGTGCAGTCGGACGGGATCACCGCGGAGGGGGAGGAACGGAACTCCGTCCCGCTCCTCCCCCTCCGATCGCTCCGGTGCCGCGTCGCCCGCCCCGGCTGCTACGCGCCCGCTATGCCCTGTCGGCCATCATCGGTCGTATAGGCGCCCACCTTGGCGGCTCCGTGTCGATCGAAGACCTCGCGGGCCTGCCCCGCCTGCGTCGCGTCGGTGCCGCCGACGGTCAACAGGATGCTCCCCGCGCGGACGTGCTCCTGGTAGTCGCGGGCGTCCTCCTCGGGGATGCCTGCCCCGGCCAGCGCCCCAATCAGGCCGCCCGCCATCGCGCCGACCGCGGCGCCGCCCAGGGTCGTCGCGAGCGCGCCGGCCGCCACAATCGGGCCGATGCCGGGGATCGCCAGCGCCCCGATGCCGACCAGCCAGCCCAGGGCGCCACCCCCGAGGCCGCCCAGGAGCGCCCCGGCCCCGGCGCC
The DNA here is from genome assembly GCA_030777205.1 of Chloroflexota bacterium. Taxonomy (GTDB): domain Bacteria; phylum Chloroflexota; class UBA6077; order UBA6077; family JACCZL01; genus JALYGH01. The sequence goes on along the minus strand of JALYGH010000335.1, from coordinate 9,097 downwards.
CGTCGTCTCGGCTCCTTCCATGTCGGACTGCTCGACCATCGAGCGGGTCGCGCCGGTGTCCTTGGCCACCACCGAGACTTGGTCCGGCGAGAAGCCGGCCGCCTTGAGGTCGTTGAGCGCCTGCTCGGCGTGATTGGGGCCATCGAAGAGCCCCGCCACGGTGTGCCGTCCGGTGGCCGCGCTCGTGCGAAGAGGTTCGTTGATTGCCATGCTGTTCGCTCGTTCCTGTCGCGCTTAGCGACGTGCCCGGTCGGCGGCGTCTCGGATGTCACCGCGCAGTCGATCCCAGGATTCCCCGTCGCCCGTCTCGTCGGTCTCGCCCTCGCTCGGCATCACGCGAGGGGCCATCTCAGCGTGACCCGTCTCGACGATGCCCGCGGACGTCGTATCGCTCGCGCGCGGCTGTCGAGCCTGCGCCCTGCCGGTGGCGCGGCCCGCGTCGTAGTCCTCGTCGACCGTGACGTGCTCGCGGCGGACGGTGTCGCCGACGGTCTCGCGCTCGGTGACCCGCTCGCGGTCGATCACGACCTCGCCGGTCACCCTGGCCTCCTTGCTAACGATGGCCTCCTCGCCGCGCACAGGGACGCGAATGGTGGCCTCCCGGAAACCGTCCGCGAGCTGCGCCTCGGTAGCCGGGCGCGCGGCGACGTCGACGCGGCTGACCTCGACGTGCTCGCGCATCAGCTCGACCGGGATCGAGACCTGCTCGGACTCGACCGTCTTGCGGATCTCGACCTCGCCCAGCTCGACCTGGCGCGTCCCGACCTCGAGGCGCTCTTCCACCACCGGGACGCGGATGTCGCCCTCGATCGTCATCCGGCGCGCCGTGTTCTCGCCGAAGTACCGCGCGCCGGCCTGCCCGACGTAGAGCTGATCCTTCTCCGTGCGCTCGAACGCGCTATGCGGGACTGCCCGGCCGCCGACGTACACGTGCTCGTCGTCGAAGCGCTCGATCGTCCCGTACTCCGCCTTGTCGACGCCGACGATGCGCATGCCGTGCTTCAGCTTGCCCTTGAGATCCATGTTGATCCTTGTCCCCGCTGAGGGGTGGTGAGGGCCGATTGTTAACCAACCGGCCGGGTGGAACGTATCATGAGCGTGTAGTTGACGTGCTCGCGGCCGCTCGGATGACCGACACGTCGAAGTGACCGTCAGCATCGCGGGCGACCGGCCCGCCTGGTACGGCCCGGCGACGAGCTGCGCGGACTAGGACAGGCTGCCCGGCTCGACGCCCACGGCGGCCTAACTGGGGTTCTCCTCGCCCGACTCGAACGCCTGCTCTTCGTTCACGATCGCCTGTTGCGCAGGTGACCTCGTCGCGTTGTGCTCGGCCTCGGCATCCGCTACCCGATCGGAGCGGGGTATATCGGTGTCGCCGGCGGCCTGTCCCTGCTGTCGCGGCGTCGTCATGTCGAAACTCCTTGCGGCTCGGGCGCGCGTGAGTCCTAGCAGCCCCGAGCGACCGAGCTTGTCGCCGTCATCCCGCTCGGTCTGGACAACGGTCGTGGGGCGAGAGTCCACGGCAGGACCGGCCACCTCGGCCGATATCACGGACCCCATCCCCCGCGGTGAGCACGATCGCCGGGGTGGCGGCGGCGAATCGTACGCGCATGATGCGTCTCCTTCAGCCCGCGGACGATCGCCGGCGAGAGATAATCAATGCACATACGGGACCAGGGAAAGCCAGAATGTGCGTTAATGTGCCGAACCGCACCGGGGCGCGCCCGGGTCCTGTCGGCTCGCTCCCTGAGCCTCCGTCGGCTTGGGTCGCGACTCGCCGGGGTGAGCTGTGGCTGCTACGCCAAGGTCGTGACGCGAACCGACGCCGGAGATCCAGCCGGTCGTGACATGAGCCTCTCGCGATCATGCGTGGGGTGAGCCAGATGGGGATGTCGATGGCTGAGCAGCCAGCGGGGGCCGCCACGCGAACGTCCCTAGCCGAGCAGCGCTCGGAGCTCTCGGAAGTCGCGGAGCAGCATCCGGCGTGGCGCCTGGACCAACACGTCACGGCATTGCTCGGGCGTCAGGTCGTCGTAGTGATCCAGGTCCGCCAGCATGATCCGGGCGGCCAGCCCGGCGCTGGGCAGTCGGAGCCCGGCGATCTCGATCGGTGTGCGACCGTCGAGCTCGCCGCGCGCCAGCCGGTCGCGCAGCTCGGCGATCCATGCGTCGAGATCGTCGCGGTCCTCGTCCACTCGTCCCTCGCTCCCCGCTGCATCCGGGGACGGTCCGGCCTGCAAGGAGCGCGCCATCCCGATCGACGCGGCCGGAGGCGGTTCACCGGGGCCTCAGCCGGCGCGCTCGTCGCCGGAGAGGCGCTGCCGGTGCAGGCCCAGCTCGCCCGCGAGCGCGGCGACCTCGGAGCGGCTGCGGAAGCTGAGTCGGCGCAGGATGTGCTCGACGTGGTTGGCCACCGTGCCGGGCGTGAGCGTCAGTTTCCGGGCGATCTGCTCGTTGGTGTATCCGCCCGCGATGAGCGCCGCGACCTCGCGCTGGCGGGGCGTCAGGAGGTTCAGCAGCTCCAGGATGGCCTCGCGCCGGTCGGGCCCCTCGAGGCCACCCTCGCCGAGCGCGCCGCCCCTGCCGTGCGTGCCGCCGCCCGCCGCGTCCGCCAGCGCGCCGAGCAGCTCCGCCGCGAGGGCATCCTCCTCGCCGCCGACCAGCTCGACAAGGTGATCCGCTACGAGGCCCACCTCACCCGCCAGCTCGATCACACCCTCGCCCAGCTCCGCCAGCTCCAGCATCCCGCCCCGCCCCCGAGCCCAATCCGCCGCCCCCGGCCCGCTCCGGACGGGCCGTTCTGCGAAAACGAACCCAATCTCCTCCTGGTCGGCGCGATTCCGGTGCCACCGAAAGCCAACCGGCGACCACGAAAAGCCAACCGGCGACCACCCGGATACACCCGGGAACCACTCCGGTACACTCGCCGGCCACAACAACTGCGCCCGGACGCCGCCAGCACCGTCAACATCCGCCCACCCGGTCCCCACGCCGCCCCCACCAGCGTGCCCCTGAACCCGTGCAGTCCAGCAGGCCCTACGTCCCCTCCCCGTCTCGGAGAGGGGCCAGCGGAGACGTCGCGCGCCGTCTCAGGGGGGAGCAGCGGAGGAACCCGGCCCCAGCTCCCCCGCTCCCGCAGCAGGGAGGTGTGAGGAAGGGGCCCCGCATCGGATGGGGGTTGTCGGGACGACGCCTGCGGCGTGAGGGTGAAAGCCGCCGTGCCCTACGAGTACGCCTGCCTGATCCGCGCCATCGCCTCTTCGAGGCGCGCGTCCGGGACGGTCAGCGAGATCCGGAAGTAGCCCTCGCCGTGCTGGCCGTACCCCAGCCCGGGCGTGACCACCACGCCGGCCTTGTCGAGCACCTCGGCGGCGAAGTCGGCCGACTTCATCCCGTTCGGCGTCGGGGACCAGACGTAGAACGTCGCCTTCGGTGTGTCCGGGTCGAGGCCGATGCCGCGCAGCGTCTCCAGCACCAGGTCGCGGCGGCGCTGGTAGACGGCGATCAGATTGCGGGTCGGCTCCTGCGGGCCTTCGAGGGCGGCGATGCCGGCGTACTGGATCGCGTTGAAGATGCCGGAGTCGGTGTTCTCCTTCACCTGGGAGATGCCGGCGATCAGCTCCGGGTTGCCGACCGCCATGCCGATCCGCCAGCCGGTCATGTTGTACGGCTTCGACAGCGAGTTGAACTCGACGGCGACGTCCATCGCGCCGTTCGCCTGGAGGATGCTCGCCGTGCGATAGCCGTCGTAGGCGATCTCGCTGTACGGGTTGTCGTTGACCAGGATCACATCGTAGCGCTTCGCCCAGTCGACGGCTTGCTGGTAGAACTCGAGCGGGGCGACGGCGCCGGTCGGATTGTTCGGGTAGCAGAGGAAGAGCAGCCTCGCGCGGCGGGCCAGGTCTTCGGAGATCTGGTCGAAGCGGGGGAGCCAGCCGTCCTCGCGGCGCAGCGGGATGCGCTCGACGACGGCGCCGGCGAAGACGGCGCTGGCGAAGTAGGCCGGGTAGCCGGGGTCCGGCAGGATCGCCGTGTCGCCCGGGTTCAGCGTCGCCAGGCAGAGGTGGTGGTTGCCCTCCTTGCTGCCGATCAGCGCGAGCACCTCGCGCTCCGGGTCGAGCCGGACGCCGAAGCGCTCGGCGTACCATCCCGCGACGCTCTCCCGAAAGCGGAGCATCCCCTTCTCTTCGTCGGTCGGGTACTGGTGGTTGGCGGGATCCTCGGCGGCCTGCTGGAGGGCCTGGATGACGTGGGCCGGGGTCGACCGGTCGGGGTCGCCGACCCCGAGGCTGATGACGTCGATGCCGCGCTCCCGGGCCTCGCGGATCTTGTTCCTGATCTGGACGAAGAGGTACGGCGGGAGCTGGCCCAGCCGGTCGGCCTTCTGCATCGTGATCCTCCTGGTAGTCGGGCGTGCCTGGCGCGCCGCGGGCAATCGTAGCAGACCGAAAACCGACGTCCGTCCGGGATGGCCCGTGGTACACTGGACGTGGGCCGCCGACATCCAGTGCCGCATGTTCCGGCGACCCCGGGTCCACCGAGCTTACGCCAGGCCGTCGGTCGCGCGGCGAGTATCCAGCGACGTCCAAGGGTCGGTCCGGGCGCTCGGCCGCCCGGTCGGCCTTTTCTCGTGTTGGCCCGTGGCACGTCACGGCGGCAGGGGAGACACAGCGTGGTCACCAGCGGTTCACAGATCAGCGGGGGGCCGGAATCGCCCTTCGCCATGGCCCAGGCGCAGTTCGACGCCGCGGCCGACCGCCTCCGGCTGAACCCGAGCATGCGCGCCGTCCTGCGCGAGCCGCGCCGCGAGCTGACCGTCCACTTCCCGGTCGAGCTCGACGACGGCAGCACGACCGTCTTCACCGGCTTTCGGGTCCAGCACAACCTGGCCCGCGGCCCGGCCAAGGGCGGCATTCGCTACCATCCGAGCGTCACGCTGGACGAGATCAAGGCGCTCGCGATGTGGATGACCTGGAAGTGCGCCGTCGTCAAGATCCCGTACGGCGGGGCCAAGGGCGGCGTCATCTGCAACCCGAAGGAGCTCTCGCTGCGCGAGCTGGAGCGCCTGACGCGCCGCTACACGACCGAGATCTCGGTGCTGATCGGCCCGGAGAGCGACATCCCGGCCCCCGACGTGAACACCAACGCCCAGACGATGGCCTGGATCATGGACACCATCTCCATGCACCAGGGGTACTCCGTGCCGGGCGTCGTGACCGGCAAGCCGATCGCGATCGGTGGCTCCGAGGGCCGGCAGGACGCGACTGGGCGCGGGGTGGTCTACTGCATCCAGGAGGCCGCCAAGATGCTGCGGCTCGACCTGACCGGTGCCCGCGTGGTGTTGCAGGGCTTCGGGACGGTCGGGTCGGCGACCGCCCGGTTCCTGGGCGAGCTCGGCGCGAAGGTCATCGCGATCGGCGATTCCGAGGGCGCCGTCTTCCGCGGCGACGGGATCGACCTGGCGCTCGCCCGTCGCCAGCGCCAGGAGACCGGGAGTATCGTCGCGACACCGCGCACCGAGCGGATCGGATCAGACGACCTGCTCGAGCTCGACTGCGACATCCTCGTGCCGGCGGCGCTCGAAGGCGTCATCACGGCCCGCAACGCCGGTCGAATCAAGGCCAGGCTGGTCGCCGAGGGGGCGAACGGCCCGACCACGCCGGATGCCGACGAGATCCTCGAGGCGAACGGCGTGACGGTGATCCCGGACATCTTGTGCAATGCCGGCGGCGTCACGGTCTCCTACTTCGAGTGGGTCCAGGATCGCGAGGCGTTCTTCTGGCAGCTCGAGGAGATCAACGCCCGGCTGCGTCGCATCATGACGCGGGCCTTCGAGGATGCGCTCCGCATGGCCCGCGAGCACGAGGTCGACCTGCGCACCGCCGCCTACATGCTGGCGGTCGGGCGGGTCGCCGAGGCGACGCTGACCCGGGGGATCTATCCGTAGCCAGCTTTCCTGGCCTGTCGCGGGGCTCATCGGGCTCGGCCTGATGAGCCTCGTGCGCTATACCTGGCTCTTCACCCACCTCGCCTGGCTCGCTTCGGCCACCCCGAGCTACGCAGACCTGATCCACGGTCTCGGCGGCTGGTTCACCCCGGTCACGGGGCGGGATCTGGCCGGTGCGGGCGAGGTCTACCGGCGCCATGCCGAGGCCGCCGTCCAGTTTGCGCTCTCGGTCACCGTCGCGCTGACGCTCTACGTCGCGGCCATCTGGCTCAGTCGCGGCCTCCGTGGCCGGGCGGCGGCGGCGGTCGTGATCGTCGGCGCCGCGCTGTTCCAGGTGGCCGGCGTCCTCGCCCCGGACATGCTCTCGCAGGACATCTTCTCGTACGCCGCGTACGGGCAGATGCTGCTCGTACGCGGGGCCAATCCGTACGTCCACGTGCCGGCCGACTTCGCGGACGCCGTCTACCTCGACTTCGTGTTCTGGAAGCACGTCCCGAGCTTCTATGGGCCGCTCTGGACGCTGATCTCGGCGGGTGTCGTCGGACTGACCGGGGACGACGTCGCCGGGGCGGTCCTGCTCTTTCGCGCCATCCAGGCGGTCGCGGCCGTCGTCGGCACGATCCTCGTCCTGCGCGTCCTGGAGCAGCTCGATCCGCGTCGGGCGCTCGCCGGGGCGGTCATATTCGGCTGGAACCCGCTGCTGGTCATCGAGGGTGGCCTGAGCGGCCACAACGACGTCGTGATGGTCACGTTGATCGTCCTTGCCGTCGCGCTGACCGTTTGGCGGCGCGGCGCGCTGGCCTGTGCCGCTTTGGTGGCGGCCGGCCTGATCAAAGTCACGGCGCTGGTGCTGCTGCCGCTGCTCGGCATCTACCTGCTGCGCCGGGAGCCGACCTGGCGAGCACGCGCCCGGCTCGTCACCCGAAGCGGCCTCGTCAGCCTGCCGCTGGCGGCGCTCGTGGTCGCCCCCGTGTGGGCCGGGCCGGCGACGCTCGCAGTTGGTGCCCTCGGCGCGAGTCCCGATCGGTACGTGAACAGCCTGGGCGAGCTGGCGCTCGGCGAGCTGCGCGCCTACTACGGCGAATCGCGCGAGGATCTCGCGATCCCGCTCCAGTTCCGCGGCTGGTGGGTCGCCACGCACACACCGACCGCGCTGATGTCGCGGCCCGACGCCCTGGCGGTTCCGCTCGCGGCCGTCGACCAGTGGCAGGAGCTGCTGCTGGTCGCACCGGAACGGTGGCACTGGATGAAGGTGTTCGACCCGGTCACGCGCCAGATCGGGTACGTCTCGGCAGCCGACGTCGGGCCGATCGAGCGCCCGCCGTGGGCAGAGCTAGACCCCCAGATACTGAATCTCGAAGCCGGGCCGGTCGGCACGGCCTCGCTGCGCCGGGCAAATCGGGACATTCGCACCGCCGGCTGGGGCGCGTTCGTCGTCGTCTTCTGCGCCGGGCTCGTGCTCGGGACCGGCAGCCTGACGGCACTGCTGCGGACGTGGATGATCCTGTTCTCCGTCCTGTTCTACGCGACCCTTACCTGGTTCTGGCCGTGGTACGCCCTCTGGGCGCTGCCGGCGGCGGCGCTGTTGCCGCGGTCCGCCTGGAGCCGGTTCGCGGTCTTGTTCTCGTGGGGCGTGCTGCTGATCTACGTCGGGCTCGGCTTCCAGAACACGAACCTGTGGTACGTCCAGACGTACCGCGCCATCCCGGCCTTCGGCCTGCCGCTGGCGATCTGGCTCGCGGAGAGCGGCGTCCGAGGCGCCGTCGATGGCGCACGGCGGCTCCTCCCCCCCGGCAGTCCACGCCTGTCTCCGTCCAGGCTATCCGAGGTGCGGTGAGAGTTCGCGACCGGGAAGGACCAAAAGGCGTGGCATCGAGCAGGCGAGGCCCGATCTGGCCGGGCTCCGTAGCTGCCGGCGAGCAGACCCTGGTCGTCGGTGTCCGGGACGGCAGGGCGACGGTCGAGCCGCGCATCTCCCCCGGCACCGCGCGCCCATTCGGGCGCGCGGTCACGCTGCCGCTCCCTGGTCTTTCGCGTCCAGCTCCGTTGACGCGGAAGGCGGCCAGCTCGCGCGCCGGGCCCGGGCAGGCGCCCGTTCTGTACACTACCGCGGCGCACCGCGCCCGATGATCGTCGGCGTAGCCGCTCCGGAGGCCCCGCACCCATGCCCTTGCAGGCGAGCGCCATCCATGCTGTCAGTCGACTGCGCGGCAGTGGGCGCCGGCCGGCCATCGTGCTCGCCGCCGCGGTCGTGGCCCTGCTCGTGGCCGCGCTCGTGCCCGCCGTGCAGTCCCAGGTCCGGACGGTCGGCGCGGACAACGTCATCCTGATCGTGCCCGACGACATGCGCTTCGACGAGCTGGCGGCCATGCCCGAGCTCGAGCGCCTCGCCGAGCGCGGGATCGCCTTCCCGCGGGCGTTCGCGACGACGCCGCTGTGCTGCCCGAGCCGCGCCAGCATCCTGACCGGGCGGTATGCCCGCAACCACGGGGTCCTGCGCAACAGCCCACCGAACGGCGGGTTCGAGGCCTTCGACGACCGCTCGACGCTGGCGACCTGGCTCCGGGCCGCCGGCGTCCGCACCGGCCTCGTCGGCCGCTACCTGACCGGCTACGAGGACACGCTGTACATCCCGCCGGGCTGGGACAACTGGTTCGGCATGTGGGACGCGGACGACGGCTACTGGCGCTATCGGGTGAACCACAACGGCGAGCGCAAGTTCTTCGGCACCGGGGAGGACGAGTACTCGACGCGCGTCTTCACCCGGGAGGCGCTCCGCTTCCTGGCCGAGGACACGACGCGGCCGTTCTTCCTGCACGTGACGCCGCGCGCCCCCCACGGCCCCGCGCGCGAGGACGTCCTCGACGCCGGCCTGTTCAAGGACCGCGAGCTGCCGCTGCCGCCCGCGTACGACGAGGCCGACGTCGACGACAAGCCGACCTGGGTCCGCGAGCTGCCGCGGCTGGACGAGGAGGCCCACGAGAAGCTCGAGAACTTCCGCCGGCGCACGCGTGGCACGCTCGTCAGCCTCGACCGCGGCATCGCGGCGATCGTCGAGGCGCTGCGAGCCGACGGCCGCCTCGACCGGACCTGGATCATGTTCATGTCCGACAACGGGTTCATGCTCGGCGAGCACCGCATCACGCGGGA
>JALYGH010000334.1 GCA_030777205.1 Chloroflexota bacterium | reverse complement strand
CGGGCTACGATTACTGGCTGCCGGAGATCCGCAACTTCGACCTCGCCCACCCCTTCGACCTCGACGGGCAGCGCGACGGCTCCGGGGTGGTGGCGGACGCGCTCGAAGGCGCCCTTGTGAGCTGGGCAGGACCGTGGCCGGACAACGATCCCGTCCGAGGGTTCCGTGGCCTCGTCTTTTACCCGCTGGTCTTGCTCGGGATCTACTGGATCTTCGCGCCGCCGCTGACGACGCTGCCGGGCCTGGTCCACGTCTGGCGGCACCGTCGCGAGCCGGCGGCCGGCTTCGCGCTCTGGCTGGTGGTCGGCACGCTCCTGTTCTACCTCGTCTACTTCTTCATGGCAGCCCGCTTCATGGCGGCGCCGGCCACCGCGCTCGCCGTGTTCACCGGCGTCGCCGTGGCGCGCTGGACCGAGGGCGCGGTCGGGCGGCGCGCGCCCGTGGCCGAGTCCCCGGCCGCCGGCCTGACTCCGGTCCTGGCAGCTGGCCATCAGCCGTGATGACGGCGCCATCGGACCGGCCGCGGAGTGAACCGGCCGTAGGAGGAGCACCTCCACGAGGCGGCGTCGTCCTTGCGCGTGTCGAGCGTCCCTCGTGGTAGAGTACTCGCCCGCCAGACGAATGGCCGCGAAGCCGAGCCGTCTCGCGGACGCGCCGGGTCGGCTTGCTCCTCGCGGCGTACTCGATGGGACCAGGAGGTCGGGTTTATGCCACCCTGGCGCTGGCCGATGTCAAGGCTGGCCTCACTGCGCGAAGGCCGCTCCTTGGTCCTCTCGATCGCCACGGTGACCTTCCTCGCCTACCTCATCACCCTCACGCGCACCCCGACTGGCGACAGCCTCGGGTTCGCCCTGGCAGTCGAGCGCGCCGGCTGGACGGAGCTGCTCCTCCCCCATCGCCTCCTGATCCAGCCGTTCGGCTGGGCCTTCGCCCAGGGATGGCTGGCGCTCGGCTGGCAGGGCGGCGCCCTGGTGCCCCTCCAGGTGTTCAGCGCCCTCGGCGGCGCCGTTGCCGCTGCGCTGGTCTATGCGATCACGCGGCACCTGACCGGCTCGACGGGCGCCGCGCTCCTGGCCGCCGTCGGCTTCGCCGCGTCGGCAGGCACCTGGTCGTTCGGCACCGACGCCGAGCCGGTCCTGCAGCCGCTGGCGCTGACCCTGGCGCCAGTGTGGGGCCTCCTCGCGGCCGGGCCGGCGCCTTCCCGGCGGCAGGTCGTGCTGCTCGGGCTGACGACCGCCCTGGCCATCCTCACCTACCTGAGCTCGGTCATCCTCATCCCCGCCCTGGCCGTCGGCCTTCTGGCCGAGCGGCAGTCTGGGACGGAGCGCTGGCGGCGCCTCGGCCTCTTCGGCGGCGTCGTCGGCGGCGTGGTCGCGCCGATCTACCTGTTGGCGATGGTGACGACCTTTGGGGTTCGGGACCTCCAGGCGGCACAGCGTTGGCACTTCTATGGCGGCTTGAATGGCTCGGCCCCGACTTGGGGCCAGGTCCAGTGGGCGAACGTGCCGTACGGAGCCTACGGATTCCTTCGCTCGCTCGTCTGGTACCCGCCGCTGCGGCCCGACGAGAGCAGCGCCGTCTACCTGGCGAGCGCGAGCTGGGCCGAACGGGCGGCGTTCGCCGGCTACGTCGGCGGGGGCCTCCTCGTCGCGGCGGCGCCACTGGTCGCGCTTGCGGTGCTCCTGGCGCGCCGCCGAGTGGCCGTCGCACGCCGCGACGGGGTGATGCTGGCGGCGTGGGGCGCGCTCAACGCCGCGTTCGCCGGCTGGTGGGTCCCGAGCGACCTCCAGTTCTGGGCGCCGGGGCTCGCCGCGTGGTGGCTGCTCGTCGGCATCGTCCTGGCCGCCAAACCGGCGGGCGAGGGATGGCGATGGGCCCGACGCATCTCCCCGTGGCCGGCCGCCATCGGCGGCGTGATCCTGCTTGCCCCGGTGAACGGCCTCGGGTTCATCGCACCGGGCCTCGACGCCGAGAACGACCGACGCTACGTCGTGGCGGCCGCGCTGCGCGCCGTCAGCGCGCCGGACGACTTGGTGGTCACGAACAGCCTCAACGCCTTCAACCTGTACCTCGCGTACTTCGCACCGCGCCCGCTGGTGGACGTCAATGCGGCGCTCATCAGCGCCCCGAATCGTGACGCGGGCCAGGTGCTCGCCGGGATCGCCCGGGAGCTGGACGCTGCCCGGGCGGCCGGACGGCGGGTCTTCGTGGTGCGGGGCCGGACGGCCGGCGACGTGGGGGCAGCGGACGCGGCGGGCCAGGTCGCCATGGGCGCCGTCAAGCAGCAACGTATGTACAGCGCGTGGTACTACGACGAGGCGCTGCGGCGCGCCCTCGGCTACCTCGACGGCCTGCCGACGCGCCGAGTTTGGGGCGACGACCGCGAGGCGATCCTTGAGGTGGTGCCGACGCTGGGTGCTGCCGGGCCGTGATGGGGGATCGCCCGTGCGTCACGCCGCGCCGGGTCTCTCGCGCCACTTCACGCGGCGGGCACGACGCCACAGAGAACCGGCGTGGCACGAGGGTGAACTGAAGGGGGCGGCCAAGATAGCCACCCCCTGCGTCTCGCGGGTCCGAGCTACCGCTTCAGGTCCTGCTTGATGTCCTCGGCGGCGTCCTTGACGTCGCCCTTGACCTGCTGGGCCTTGCCTTGTGTCTCCCGCGTCTCGTCGTCGGTGAGCTTGCCTTCCATCTCCTTGGCCTTGCCTTCGACCTTGTCACCGAGGCCAGCCATTGCTATCCTCCAATCCATGCGGCTCCTCCTGCCCGGGCGTCGTCGACCGGTGATCAAGGCTCACTGCAAGCTCGGCGGCGGAGGAGCCGGTATGGTGTTGTCGCGCCGTCACGCGGCGCTATACTGCCCGAAGCTGCCGAGCGGCGTCATCGCTCGCCCCTACGATCACAGTCGCAGGGAGCGTGCCACGTCCGATGACATGCCGGCCGTGGGACCGATCGCGCCGCTGGCATCAAGGGGCCGCCGTGACGAACGGCGGGGTGGTGCAGACCGGCGGGACGGGCGAATCTGCCGACTCGTCCGTTGGCGCGACGCCGCAGAGTGCCGCGACGGCATCCTCGAAGCGATCGACGGGGACGAGACGGATCGAGCGAGCTACCGACTGGGCCTCCGCGTAATTCTCGCGCGGCACCAGGAAGACGTCCGCGCCGTCACGCTCGGCGGCAACCACCTTCAAGGCCGCGCCGCCGATCGGTCCGACGCTGCCGTCTGCGGAGATCGTGCCGGTGCCTGCCACACGGTGACCGCGCGTCAGCACACCGGCGGTGACGGCGTCGAAGATGCCGAGCGCGAACATCAGTCCGGCCGACGCGCCGCCGACGTTGCCCGTGTCGATCTCGATCGGGAACGGCAGGACGACATCGAAGCCCTCGGTCGCAATGGCCACCCCGACCACCGGGCGGCCCGGTTCATCGACGGCGCTCCTCGTTCCGACCCTGACCTCCTGCCGCTGGCCGTCGCGGACGATCGTCAGCGTCACGATGTCGCCGACGGTACGTTGGCGGGTCGCCTGGATGACGGCAATCGACGTGTCGGTCGGCCGGCCGTCGACGGCGACGATCAGGTCGCCGGCTTGGAGGACGCCCGCGGCCGGCATGCCGGCGAGGACATCGACGACCCGCGCCCCCTCGCCGGTGATCCGCGCGTCGTGGCCCGCGGCGCGGAGGCCGACGACGGCCGCGACTAGCTTGCTCTCGTTGATCAGCCGCGCATTGAGCTCGTTGACCTCCTGCTGCGACACACCATGCGGCCGGAGCTGCTCGGCGGGGACCACCTCAGCCGCGGGATCAAGCCAGGTCATCACGACCTCGCCCCAGCTCCCCGGTCCGGCGAGCACGGCCGTGAAGGCGAGGTGCCCCATCTCCTCTCGCTGCTCGACGGGGATCTCGAGGCGCGATCCGACCTCGTAGCTGCCGCCCGGATGCAGCACGAAGTAGCCGCTCGGCAGCCCGGCGGCCACGCCGAGGACCACCGCGAGCAGCAGCATGAGCGGTGCGGTCAGTATGCGCCTCATGGGTCGTGTCCTCAGGCCGTGCGGACGCATTCGCACAGAGCATCGTGCCACCGGGGGCGATCAGACTGGAGTCGGCAGGATACGGCGCCGTGCCGACATGGAGCCGTCCGCGGACGCCGTGAGGGTCCGTGCGCGATCTGGCGAGCTGTTAGCAGGATTCGGGCCGAGTTGCTCCACGCCGCGCCAACTGAGGCAGGGCGCATCGCGCGCCGAATGTATGGCCGACCGGCGCAGTATGAACTGGCCTGGCGCGGCCACGGCGACTCGAGGAGACACTGGACTACTCGTCAGGCGTCCGACGATCGTTGCAGCTCCGCCAGCACGCCGGCCAAGTCGTCGGCCAACATCTTGGGGACGTGCAGGCGCAGGCCCGGAAAGACGACGCTCTCGATCACTCCGCGGTCGTCCGGCTCGATCCGCTCGTACTCGCCCTCGCCAGGATCCAGGCGGAACCAGTCGATCGCGCCGTCGAGGGTCCGCCAGACGACGTACTCGCGCACCCTGTTGCGGCGATACGCCTCCTTCTTGTCGTGGAGATCGTACGACGCACTGCTGGCGGCAACTTCGACGACGAGCTGCGGCGCGCCCTCGAGGTAATCATCGGGCGTCACGCGCGGCCCGCCGGGCTCCTCTCGGAAGAGGATGGCATCGGGCTGGACCTCGTTGCGGGCGTCGAGCCGAACGGTTACGTCGTCGGCCAATCGCACGTCGGGTGTGGCGGCTCGATAGACGCCCAACCAGGTCATCACGGCTGCGTGTCGTTCGCCGTGGGCACCCACGCGCACCGGAGACGCCACGTACACCACTCCTTCGACCAGCTCGGCCTTCTTGATGTCCGGCCGCCGCGAGTAGCGGCGGTGGAACTCGTCGCGCGTGAGGTGATCGCCCGACTCGAGGGAGGGGTACGTATTGATGAGGACGGCCATGCCCGGACTCCGCGTCGTCTGATCGAGGACAGTGTACCTGACCCGCGCCGACCCCATCGGCTACCGCGAAGGGCCCCGTC
>JALYGH010000333.1 GCA_030777205.1 Chloroflexota bacterium | reverse complement strand
GCGCCCGCCCGAGCCCGTCGCTCGGCCCGACCTGGACGGCGCTCGCCGGCCTGGCGTCGGCGCTGGCGCTCGGCACGTCGGTGACGGCGCTCGTCCTCGGGCACTGGTACCTGGTCACGCCGCGGCTCTCGGCGCGCCCACTCCGCCGCCTCTGCGACCTGGCGATCGCCTCGCTCGTCGTCCTGACCGGGTTCGCGCTCTGGTATGTGACGCTCAACCCCGACGCGACCGTCTTCGGCCCGAACGTGCCGATCTTCCGCTGGACCGGCTTCGTTGCCGTCACCGTCTTTCCGATCGGGGTGACGATCGCGGCGCGGATCTGCTGCGAGGAGTGGCCGCGCGGGCGGGCGATCCAGGCCGCGACGGGCTTGCTCTACATCACGGCCGCGCTGGTGCTGACCGGGGCGCTGGCGGGCAACATGGTGCTGCTGACTGGGTAGCCGCTACTCCCTCGCCAGCGGCAGGCGGACCGTGAAGGTGCTGCCGGCGCCGACGACGCTCTCGACGTCGATGCGGCCGCCGTGCTGGCGCACGATCTGGCAGGCGCCGGCGAGGCCGATGCCCGCCCCGGCGATCCGCCCGACGTTGCTGCCGCGCCGGCCGCGCTCGAAGATGTGCGGTCGGTCCTCCGGTGGGATGCCCACCCCGCGGTCGGCGACGGCCAGGATCGCGCTCGATCCGCCATCGTCCTCGGTTCGGTCGAGCGTAACGCGGATCGGCCCGCCCTTCGGGCTGTACTTGACGGCGTTCCCGAGCAGGTTGTCCAGCACCCGCCGCAGCCGGGCGGGATCCCACAGCCCTACGAGGCGGTCCGCGCGCCGCTCCAGCGCGATCCGGTGGCCCTCGCCGACGCGCTGGTGCTCGGCGATGGTCAGCTCGACCAGCTCGACCAGGTCGGTCAGCTCCCGTTGCAGCGGCACGTCCTGCCCGAGCTCCAGTCGGGCGGTGTCCGCCAGCTCGTCGATCAGCGCCGACATCCGCGCGGCCGTCGCCACGATCCGCCCCAGGCCGCTAGCGACCGGCCCGTCGCGCTCCTCCCCGGCCGCGTCGATCTGCCGCTGGAGGAGCTGGGCGATTCCCGAGATCGACGTCAGCGGGCTCTTGAGGTCGTGCGAGACGCTCGCCAGGACGTCGTCGCGCACTCGGAGCGCCTCTCGGGCTTGGAGGAAGAGGTGGGCGTTATCGATCGCGGCGGCGCATCGGCGCGCGAGGTCCTCGGCCAGGCGGAGGTCCTGCGGCGCGTACCGCCGCCCCGATTCGGCCGCGACGATCGAGAGCAGGCCGAGCGTCCGATCGCGCGCGACGAGCGGCACGAGCATGACCGAGCGCGGGCCGAGCGCCTCGACCAGCCGGCGGTGCTCGGGGTCGTGTGTCGCGCGCTCGACCCAGTCCGGCGTCACGTCGACGACGAGCTCCGAGCGCCCTGTGGCGAGGGCGATGACCAGTGGGCTGGTCCCTGCGCGGAGGTCCGGCGGGTAGCTTCGGGACGTACCCAGCAAGGCCTCCTTCGCCGGGTCGGTGTGGGCCGCGGCCAGGCGATGCAGGCGGTCGTCCTCGCCAAGCACGTCGATGAGGCAGTAGTCGGCGAGATCGCGGACGACCAGCCGGGCGACAGTCTGGAGGGTCGCCTCGTAATCGCGCGTCGAGGCGAGCTGCTCGGACGCATCGGCCAGCAATCGGAGGGCCCGTTCGGTCCGCTTCTGTTCGGTGACGTCGCGGTTGATCTCCAGCACCGCCGACGGCCGCCCGCACTCGTCGCGCTGCAGCCCCCACCGACTGACGACGGTGATCTTGCCCCCATCTCGGCGGGTGTGGGTCAGCTCGCCTTCCCACCGGCCGGTCGCCTCGAGCGCGGCCCGGACCTCGGCGAGGGTCGTGGGGAATCGCGTCTGGAGCAGCTCGTAAGCGGGCCGGCCGACCGCCTCATCACGCGACCAGCCGTACAGCTCCTCAGCGGCACGATTCCAGAGCAGTACCGTATTGTCCGGACTGTGGACGATGACCGCGTCGTAGGCCTGCTCGAGCAATGCTGCCTGGCGACGGGCCGCCTCGTCGGCTCGTCGTCGGTCTGAGCAGTCGCGGCAGATCTTGGCGAAGCCGAGCAGGCTCCCGCCCTCGTCGCGCAGCGCGGTGCTCTGGCCGCTCGCCCAGAAGCGGGCGCCACCCTTGCGCACCAGCCAGTTTTCGTCGTCCGACCGTCCCTGCGTGCGCGCCTCCGCCAGCTCGCGCTCGGGCAGGCCGGCGGCGCGGTCCTCGTCGGTGAAGAACAAGGAGAGGTGCCGCCCGAGGACTTCGTCCGCTCGGTAGCCGAGCAGGCGCTCGGCGCCCGCATTCCAGGCGGCGACCTGACCACTTGCGTCGAGCTTGAAGATGGCGAAGTCGGTCGCCCCTTCGATCAAGGCACGGAAGAGCTGGGCGTCGTCAGTTGAGGGCGAGCCCGTCGAGGGCGATTCGGCCGCAGCTTGCTCGCCCGAAGGCGCCCCGATTCGCCCCGTCGAGAAGCCGCTCACCGTGTGCGCGGCGCACTCCGGGAATGGTGACTGCTCGCTCGTGTTCTCGCTGCTCGCCAACGGCATGGCCAGGACGATCCCGAAGTCGCGGGCCGAGGGGCGTTGGGCCACCGTTCGGTTGGCACCGTCCACGAGGTCGGCTACGTAATCCTCAGTTGGAACGCAAGTGGTGTACCACGGACCGGCCGGCGCCGCGCGATGGCCGCGCTAGCGACCACGGCGCGTGAAGAGCACGACGCCGAGCAGGACGAGTGCGGCGCCGACGGCCATCGCCGGCGTGATCGTCTCGTCGAGGAACAGCGCCCCGAGGGTAGCCGCCGCGACCGGCATGACGTACAGGGCCAGCAGCGAGGCGGTCGGCCCGTGGCGCTCGATCATCCCCAGGAACAGCACGAACGAGGCGCCGAGCCCGACCGAGCCGCTGGCGACGATCGCGACCCAGGCCCGGACGCTGATCTGGTCGAGCGCCACCAGCTCATCGACCAGGAGCGTGATCGGCAGGCTGCAGAGCAGCCCGCCGACGATCTGGCCGGCCGCCATCGCCAGCGGGTCGGCTCCACCGAGGCGCAGGCGGGCGTACACCGTCACGCCGGCCATCAGGAGCGCGACGGCGAGCGCCATGGCGTGCCCGCGCAGGTCGCCGTCCTCGAGCGGCCCGAGCCCGGTGCTGCGGGTGACGAGGAGCACGGCAACCCCGGCGAAGGCCGCGGCGAGCCCGGCGAGCTGGAGGCGCGAGGGGATGCGCTCGCCGAGGACGACGATCGCCAGCAGGACGGTCAGCAGGGGCGCGAGCGAGATCAGCACGGCGACGAGCCCGCTCGACGCGTACATCAGGGCGAGCGCGGAGAGCACGCCGCAGAGGAACGGGTTGACCACGCCGATGAGGCAGACGTCCACGAAGCGCCGCCGGCTGGCGGTCAGGCCGCGCCAGACGCGCGGCAGGAATGGCGCGAAGAAGAGCAGGGCGGCCGCGAGGCGGAGGACGACGAGCGGGAGCGGGGGGACCTCGGCGACGGCCATCCGCTGGAACATGACCGAGGAGCCCCAGACGGCGCCCAGCACGACGACGTCGCGCAGCAGCGCCGTTGGCGTCGCGTGGGCGGGGGGCTGGGCGGGCCGGGCGGCGCGGGTGGCGGGGCGCACCCTGCGAGTGTAGCAGGCGGCTCCTGGCGGCCCCCTTCCATCCGGAACCGACGTCGTCCGGCCGCGAGAGGGTCAGTGGGCGCCGACCGCGAGCCAGTACCAGCCGCCGACGGCGACCGCGCCGAGGAGGAGGAGCAGGTTTGTCCGTCCCCAGTAGTGGAGGAGTGTCCGCGCCCAGCGCCGGTCGAGGGCGGTGACCTGATCGGTCGGCGTGCCGGGCTGGGGCGGGGGAGGGGACGTTGCCTGGCGCGCGGCCTCGCCGCCCGTTGCGAGCCGGAGCAGTGGCCGGCGGGCGAGGAGGTAGCCGGCGAGCGAGCCGGCCGTCGCCGCCAGCCAGACAGTCAGCGCCGCCCCGTGGCTGACGAACTCGCCCAGCGCGAGGGTGACCATGATCAGGACGAAGAGGCCCAGCTCGAAGAAGAACAGCATCCTGTGCAACCATGATACCGCCCGCCGACCACCGCGCCCCGGCCCGCATCCTCGTGCTGGGCAAGGCGCGTGCGTGCCGGCCGCCGGCGCGCCGCTGAGCCCCAGGCTGACGAGTGGGCGGGCGCCAAGTGACAGGTCGACGAGCAGGAGGATGCACCGTCGTGGACACGACCAGTGCAACGGGGAGATCCGCGACCGACTCGACGAGGCCGGATGGGTCGGCGCACCGTTTCCGCCTCGGAGAGCTGACCCGCGAGGAGCTCCGGCGACGCTTGCCCTCCGCGACGGTCGTCGTGCCGACCGGCTCGACCGAGCAGCACGGGCAGCATCTGCCGCTCATGACCGACAGCCTGATGGCCGAGACGGTCGCCCTGCGCGCGGCTGAGCTGGCCGCGGCGCGCGCCGATGTGCTGGTGGCGTCGCTGCTGCCGTTCGGCTGCTCGCACCACCACCTGGCCGTCGGCGGGGCGCTCACCGTCACGCAACGCACCTACATCGCCTTCCTGGTCGATCTGGCCGAGAGCCTGGCGCGGATGGGCTGCCGGCGGCTGGTCCTCCTCAACGGGCACGGCGGCAACGAGGATCCGCTGCGGGTGGTGGCGAACGAGCTGGTCTACGAGCGGAAGTTGCCGATGGCAGTCGCGGCTGCCTCGTACTGGACGCTCGGGCGCGAGGCAGTGGCCGATGGGACCGGGCTGCCGGGACCGGCCCCCGGTCACGCCGGCAACTTCGAGACGAGCTGCGTGCTGGCGTTGCGCCCGGACCTCGTCCGATTGGACGACCGCTTCCCGGCCGATGAATTACCACGCCCGCTGGCCGCCGCCGGCCTGGTGAACGGCGTTCCGGTCCGCTTCCCGGGCATCTGGGAGGCGAGCGCGGGCGTGACGGATGCCGCGCGCGAGGCGAGCGCCGACGCGGGCGCCCGCGCGATCGATGGGATCGTCCGCGCGGCGGCAGATTTCCTCGTGGCGTTCCATGCTCAGCCGTTCCCGTCGGCCAGGTAACCCCTCGCCGGCAACGAACCGCTCCGGACTTGATGGACACCGGGCCGACTGAACTTAGGCCGCCCCCGCCCTTGGGCCGGACGACCACTGGCCTCGCTCGCCGGCCTCGGGCCTCGATCACG
>JALYGH010000332.1 GCA_030777205.1 Chloroflexota bacterium | reverse complement strand
GCCATGTCGCAGCGCGGACCACGGTCGTCGCGGCGCCGGTCATCCGGCGAGCGCAAGACCATGCCGCTCATCCGGATATGCTCGGCCGTGAACGGCAGCAACGCCACGTGGCGGGCGCGCTTCAGCGCCGTCGCCAGCGCCCGCTGGTGCTTCGCGCAGGTGCCGGTCTTGCGGCGTGGCTCGATCTTGCCGCGCTCGGACAGGTGCCGACGCAGGCGCGGGATGTCCTTGTAGTCGATGTACGAGATCTTATCGACGCAGAAGGTACAGACCTTCCGGCGCGGGGCATATCGCTTGGAGAATTCGCGGCGGCCACCACGGCCACCCGGCCTCCTCGCAGCATTCACGAGTTGTTGCTCCCTGATTCGGCGCCCCGGATGCGAGGCGCGCGACTAGAACGATCCAAACTTAGAATGGCAGATCCTCGAGATCGCCCTCGTCGACGGGCTCGGCCGGAGCACGGCCGCCACCGGCGCGGGCCGGGCCACCGGAACCGGCGGCCGCGCCGCCATCGCGGGCCCCGCCACTGTACGCGCCGCCGCCCTCACCGCCCATGCGCTCGTCGTCGGCGCGCGAGCTCATGAACTGGACGTCGTTCGCAATGACCTCGAGACCGGCGCGGACCTGCTGCTGCTGGTCCGTCCACGGTCGCGCCTCGAGGCGGCCGTCGACGTAGACGCGGCTCCCCTTGCGGAGATACTGCGACAGCCGCTCGGCCTGCTGCCCAAAGACGGTCACGCGGACCCACTCGGTCTTGTCCTGCCACTCCCCTTCCGGACTGCGCGCCCGGTAGTTGCAGGCGACGTTGAACCGGAGGAACGGCCGACCGTCGGGCGAGTACCGCATGTCCGGGTCGCCCCCCAGGTTACCGATCAACACGGCCTTCAGCATCGGCTCGGCTCCTCTCGCCGGCTACTCTTCGTCCAGACGGACGAGCAGGTGACGGATGACCGTTTCGTTCAGCCGCAGCGCGCGGTCGAGCGGCTCGGCGGCGCCCGGGTCGAGCTTCAGCTTGGCGACGGCGTAGAACCCGTCGCGGAACTTACTGATCGGGTAGGCCAGCCGGCGGCGGCCCCACGGCTGCAAGTCGGTCACCTCGCCGCCACGCGCCGTGACGAGCGACCGGACGCGCTCGGTCGTCTCCTCGACGCCCTGATCGTGGAGATCCGGGGTCAGCACGACCATCAACTCATAGTCACGCATCTCGCACCTCCTTTCCTCGGGTTTGCCCCCCGCGCGAGCTTCGGGACCGGTGCACGTCCCGACGGCATGGAGGCAGAAAGGGCGCGACCACGGGGGCCGCGTAGCGCAGGACAAGTCCTGCCTGCTTCAGCGCAGTATACGGGAAAGCACGCCGGGCGGGCAGAGGTTTTGGCCCCCGCCCCCTTGGGTTGGGGGCGGGGAGCCTCGTCACTCGCTCCTCGCCACTCCGCTCACTGCCAGTCGTAGCGCTCTTCCTTCCAGGGATCCCCGCGCATATGGTAGCCGTAGCTCTCCCAGAAGCCGGGCCGGTCCTCGGCGACGAACTCGATCCCGCGCAGCCACTTGGCACTCTTCCAGAAATACAGATGCGGCACGAATAGCCGGGCCGGCCAGCCGTGCTCCGGCGAGATGTCCTCGCCATTCCGCCGGAACGCGATCAGCACGTCGTCGCGGGCGACGTCCGAGAGGGGGAGGTTCGCCGTGAAGTTGTTCTCGGCGTGCGCGATGATGAACTTCGCCGCCGGCAGCGGCTTGACGCGCGCCATCAAATCGAGGAAGGGCACGCCCTCCCACTCGCTGTCGAACATGCTCCAGCGGGTGACGCAGTGGACGTCGCGGGCGACCTTCCTGGTGGGTAGGGCCCGGAACTCCTCGTAGCTCAGTCGCAACGGCTCCTCGACGAGCCCGAACACGCGGAAGTCCCAGGTCGCGGGGTCGAACTTCGGCACCGAGCCGTAGTGGAGGACCGGCCACTTCTCGGTCACGTACTGGCCCGGCGGGAGCCGATCGCCCAGCTCCTTTGCCCGCGCGTTGCGGCCCTTGTTGAAGAAATTGAACGCCATGGTCACGCTCCCCGCGCCCCGCTCGTCGCGCAGCGTCCTGTCGGCAGTGTAGCGCGGCCTCCGACCGAGTCGTCAGAACACGAAGGCCGCCCGCCCGTCGCTGCTGCACGACGGATGCCGCGCCCGACAGATGGAACGCCGGAGCGGCCGGATTGTTTCCGAATCGCCTCGCCGGGCCCCCAACCTGGGAGACCTCCAGCGCCAACGGCGTCGGGCCGGCGCGGCACCCCTCACGAGTACGCGGCGATGCCGGTCAGATCCTGACCGAGCACGAGCGTGTGGATCTCGTGGGTCCCCTCGTAGGTAATGACCGTCTCGAGGTTGACCAGGTGGCGGATGATCGGGTGCTCAAGGCTGATGCCGTTGCCGCCCAGGATCGTCCGCGCCGAGCGGGCCACCTCCAGCGCCATCATCGCGTTCGCCCGCTTCGCCAGCGACACCTGCTGCGGGCGCAGCCGGCCGCCGTCCTTCAGGCGGGCGAGCTGCAGCGCCACCAGCTGGCCCTGAGTGATGCTCGTCAGCATGTCGGCAAACTTCTGCTGGGTAAGCTGGAAGCCGGCGATCGGTCGGCCGAACTGCTCGCGGACCTTGGCGTAGTTCAGCGAGTACTCCAGGCAGGCCATCGCCGCGCCGACCGTCCCCCAGGCGATCCCGAAGCGCGCCTCGTTCAGGCAGCGCAGCGCCGACCCGAGGCTCCGGGTGCCCGGCAGGAGCGCGCCGCCGGGGACGCGCAGGTCGTCGAAGTGCAGCTCGGCCGTCACCGACGCCCGCAGCGAGAGCTTGTGCTCGACCTCGCGGGCCGTGAAACCCGGCGCGTCGGTGTCCACCGCGAACCCGCGAATCCCGTCCGGCGTCGTCGCCCAGATGATCGCGACGTCGGCGATCGTGCCGTTGGTGATCCACATCTTCGAGCCGTTGATCACCCAGTCGGTGCCATCCGGGACGGCGCGCGTCTCCATCCCGGCCGGGTCCGACCCGTGATCGTGCTCGGTCAGGCCGAAGCAGCCGAGCAGCTCGCCCTTCACCATCTTCGGCAGGTAGCGGTCCTTCTGTTCCTCCGACCCGAAGGCGTAGATCGCGTACATCGACAGGCTGCTCTGGACGGAGATGAAGCTACGCAGCCCCGAGTCGCACCGCTCCAGCTCCTGACAGATCAGGCCGTAGCAGGAGTACGGCAGGCCGGCCCCGTACTGTGGGAGGCTGGCGCCGAAGAAGCCCAGCTCGGCCATCTGGGGGACGAGCTGGCGGGGGAACGTGCCCTTCTCGAAGTAGTCGGCGATGAGCGGCATCGCCTCGGCCTCGACCCACTCGCGGGCGGTGCGCTGGACGAGGCGCTCCTCGTCGGTCAGCTCGATGTCGAAGTAGTTGAGCATCCGTCGTCTCCCTCGCGCGGCACGACGCGGGGCCGGCCGAGATCACGAGGGAACGGTACCGGACGGGCGGGCCGAGGGGCCATGGAGGGCGTGCGGATCGCGCGAGGATCCGGTCCGGCATCCTGGGCAGGGTTGATCAGGACTGCCTGTTCGCCGCCCTGGTCCGCCCCGCGGGGCTATGGAGCCCGCCGGTCCGCGCCGGGGCTCTCTGAAGTGTTGGCCGGTTGACAGACACGCCCGAGAGAACGACGTATGCTTGGGTCATCACAAGAACGAGGGGCACTCGCCCTAGGAAAGGAGGACGACATGACCGGGCTGTACGCGGTAGATCCGGACGCCGGGATCGTGGACGAGGGCGGCGACATCTACGAGTACCTGTCGAACCAGGCAGTCGACGACGACGACGACGACGACGAATGATTCGGGCAGCCGTCGCCCATCGTAGACACCCACTCGGCCCCCTGCTCCTGTAACGAGCAAGGGGCCGAGTGGGTGTCTACATCCGCTGCACTGAAGCTACGCTGCGGTCGATGCAACGGAGGCCGCGTCGTCACGGCGCGATCGGCGGACCGGCCGCTCAGAAGTCGTCGGCGCACCAGGGCGCGGTGGGCGTGCGGAAGAGGGCATCGGCGCGGGTGGCGGCATCGGGCGCCAGCTCGGTGACACGGCCGGCTCGGAGTAGCGCCCCGAACGACGTCCCGCCGAGGAACGCCATGCCGAGTGCCTCCGCATCGAGCGCCAGGTCGGGCGGATCGGACGTGGGCTCGGCGCGGGCGTCCTCCACGTCGGCGGCAAGGCGCCAGCGGCCGGCGTTCTCGGGGATGAAGGCGTCCGCCAGGTCGAGGACGAGCGTGCCCGCGGCGGCGTAGCGCCGGGCCGCGAGCGCCGCCGGCACATCCAGCAGCCGGAGCCAGAGGCCGTCGCGCAGGTTCAGGCGCAACCGACGCGGGTCGGCGAGCGTCAGCAGGAGCGGGTGGTCGGGCCCGAGCCGGAACGCCCGCACGCGCGCCACCAGGTCCACGCCGAACAGGTACTGCCACAGCTCGCGAGTGGCCGCCGGCGTTGCGGCCTGGGCGTCGATCACGTCGAGGCGGCCGTCCGGCAGGCCACGGTCGTCGAACGGGGTCTGAAGGCGGTAGATGGCGTACCCCTCAGGCCGCCCATCCAGCTCGAGCGCGACCCGGAACAGGCGACCTCGGTCCCGCCGCCGTGGCGCGTCTTCGAGGTAGCGCCAGCGCCACCACTCCGGCGAGCGGGCCAGGAAGCCGGGCTCGTGCGGCCGGACTCGCTCGTAGATGGCCGGGAACAGCCGCGACGCCTCGTCCTCGTCGACGATCCGCACCCGCCCGACCGCCGGCGTCGGGTCGCGAAAGCGGGCCCGTTCCGGCTCGGTGTCGACGACCGCCCGCCAGGTAGCGAGGCCGAAGCCGTAGCGCCCGTAGATGCTCGGCTCGGAGGCCCAGAGGATGGCGGCGATCGTCCCCCGCTGCCGCTCGTCGTCGAGCTGGCGGCGCATCATGGCGGTCAGGACTCCACGCCGTCGGTGGGTCGGGCTGACGCCGACACCGGCGACCGCCGCGGCCGAGACGTCGCCACCGGGGATGGTCAGCCTGGTCGGGTAGGCGCTGGTCAGTCCGGCCATTCGAGCATCGGCGCCGGCCGCACCGGGCGACGCGTGAGTAGCAGCTCTGCCACCGTCCGCCACGAACGCCGCCAGCAAGCGGTCCGGCCCGACCATCTGCGTCACCGCGTCGCGGGTCGCCTCGTCCAGCTCGACGCCGAACGCGTCCGCGAACGTCGCGAAGTAGGCCGGGTATTCGTCGGGACGGCAGGGGCGGACGCAGATCGGCGACCTATCGGGCACGGCAGGCTCCATAGTGGCGGTCAGGATGCATCGACCTCGGGGACTTGGGGGCGGACGCCCGCGCGCCGCGACCAGTACGCGGCCCAACGGCGGGCGGGGTCGAGGTTCGCGTCGCGGACCCAGCCCCCGGGTACGTCCGCGCGCGGCCCGAGGTCGCGCACGAGGAACGCGCCGGCCCAGGCGTGGAACGGCGCCAGGTCGCCGAGCGGCCCCGCGACCTGGCGATAGCCGAACGAGAATGCTGCCTCCAGCGCGCGCATCATGGGCGGCACCAACCTGGTGATGCCGGGCGGCAGCGGGGAAAGCCGCAGGATGGTGATCGTGCGCGCCACATCGGCGCGCGGGTCGCCGGCCCGGACGTTCGCCCAGTCGAGCACGGCGCTCACCCGCCCGTCGGCGACGAGGACGTTGAGCGGGTGGTAGTCGAGGTGGAGCAAGACGTCCGTGCGGAGCCCTGCCGTCCCCAGTCGCGAGCGGAGCACCTCGCCGGCGGGGCCGGCCCAGGCGATCCAGTCGACAGGATGGGCGCGGACGAGATCCGAGGCGCGGACCCGGTGAATCAGCGCGAGCGCCCGCCCCCAGCGCCGCCCGACCGCCCACAACCGCCACGGCTCGCGCCCGAGGGCGGACGCCAGTGGCTCGCCCCGGCACCACGACAGCAGCAGCGCCGGCCGATCGTGCCAGGCGCCGACGGCGAGCACGCGTGGGACCGGGACGTGCCCGCCCACGGCGGCCATCGCGGCCAATTCGCGGCGGCAGGCGGCAGCCTGCTCCGGGCGGAACACGCGCAATGCGAAGACGTCCGGGCCGCGCTCGACGCGCCAGAGTACCGTGTCGGCCCCGCCGGTCACCGGCGTCGCCGCTTGGACATCCCTGACGCCGAGCGCGGCGAGGATGGCGAAGGGATTGAGCGGGGAGGTCACGGCGGGATGGTACCCGGAAACCCCGGTCGCGCCGTCCGGTCGGCGTTCGGGCCGGTGGGTCTCGGGCGACTTTGTCACGCAGACTCGCGCGCTGGCATCCTGCCGCCCGCGCGAATGCCGCAACTACAGGCTCTTCCCGCTTGATCACGGCGCCACGCCCCCAGCAGCACGATGTGCGGCGCTCGACGTGGCACGTGGGCGGCGCGAGGCGGATGGACCACTCAAGCCGTCTTGACCCAGCAGCGGAGGACCTCCGCGACGCTCCAGGCCTGGGCGATGCAGCCGCGCGGGGTGAACGGCGGCTCGGCGTCGAAGATCTCGCTGATCGAGCCGAGGCAGGCCTCGGAGAGGTGCGGGACGAAGCCGTCGAGGAAGGGGCGCGCCCGCGACGGGTCGTCCGGGTGAACCTTCAGCCAGGCGTCGACGAACGGCCCGATCAGCCAGCCCCAGACCGTGCCCTGGTGGTAGGCCGCGTCGCGGGCGCGCAGGTCGCCGTCGTAGCGCGGCTTGTAGTCCGGGTCGGTTGGCGCGAGCGAGCGCAGCCCGACCGGGGTGAGGAGTTGCTCCTCGCAGACCTTCAAGACCGGTTCCCAGCGCTCGCGATCGAGGACCGGGTGGGGCAGCGAGATCGCGAAGAGCTGATTCGGGCGAAGAGATGCATCATCGCCATGCTCGCCGTCCACGACGTCGTAGAGGTAGCCGCCCGGCTCGTACCAGAACCGACGGTTGAAGCTCTCGCGCGCCCGGCGGGCATGATCGGTGAGGTCCTCGGCTTGGGCCTGGTCGCCGCTCTCCTCGCGCACCCAGCCCGCGAGCAGGCAGAGGGCGTTGTACCAGAGGGCGTTGATCTCGACGGCCTTGCCCCGCCGCGGCGTGACCACCCAGTCTTCGACCTTCGCGTCCATCCAGGTGAGCTGGTAGCCCTCGGCGCCCTGGCGCAGCAAACCGTCGATCGGGTCGACGCCGATCCCGAAGCGGGTGCCGCGTCGGTGGTGATCGACGATGTCGACGAGCGTCGGCAGGATCAGGCGGAGGGTCGGGCGGTCGTCGGTCGCTCGGAGGTAGCGGTCGAGGGCGTGGAAGAACCAGAGCGTCGCGTCGGCCGTGTGGTACAGGCCCTTGGTGCTCCCGTCCGGGAACATGTTGGGGACCAGGCCGTCGCGGATGTAGTGAGCGAAGGTCCGCAGGATGAAGCCGGCCTCTTCCGCTCGGCCGGTGGTGAGGGTGAGGCCCTCGAGGCTGATCATCGTGTCGCGGCCCCAGTCCGTGAACCAGTGGTAGCCGGCGATCACCGTCCGCACCTCGTCGCCGCTGGCGGTGGCCCTCGCGGTATCGGCGACGCGGCCGGCCGGGGTAATGATGAACTGGTCGGCGGCCAGGACGAGCTCGGCGCCCAGGCCCTCGCGCGCCGCCGGGACGGCCGCCGCGATCAGGCGCCGCCGACGTTCCAGCTCGGCCGCGAGCGCCTGCTGGGGGGTGAGGGCGAGCATCGTCTCCCAGTCCTCCATCGACGCGACGAGCGTCACGTCCCGCCCGGGCGCGAGGTCGGCCCTGAAGCGCCCCGGGCTCCAGAGCGTCCCGTACGACTCGTAGCCGCGCCGCGCCTCGACACGGTAGAAGACCTCGCGGATGGTCTCGCGGTCGACGATCAGCGCGCCGCGCTCGCCGTGGAGGAGCCAGCGTAGCGGCGGCAGGCTGCCACCAGGCGACACCTCGTAGCGGTCGCCGATGATGGTCAGCGCATACGGACCTTCCAGGGCCTCGCTGACCGGGTGCTCGTGCGGCCGGGGGTGGATCGAGGGGCGCAGCTCGAGGCGGACGGGGCCGCTACCGGCCACCTGCCGGTACTGGACGTGGACGGTGTTCTGGCAGTTGAGCAGGATGACGCGCTTTTCGAGGAGCACGTCGCCGATCCCGTAGCGCCAGACCGGCAAGCCGGCGTCCAGCCCGAACGCGTCGAGGTGGCTGGCGGCCGGCACCCAGAGATCGCCGCCGGCGTGCTCGCGGCCGGCCAGGTCGGCGGACGTGCCGTCCGGTAGGATGACCCGTTCGGTCAGGTGGTTGAACATGACGACGCGCCCGAGTGGCGCCGGTAGCGCGGCGATGAGGTAGCCGTGGTAGCGGCGCGTCGGCACACCGGAGACGGACCCGGAGGCGTAGCCGCCGAGGCCGTTCGTGACGAGCCATTCGCGGTCGACGAGCGACTCGCCCGGACCGGCGCCCGGGCCTTCCCAGTTGATCCGCCGGCCAAGTAGGGTCGAGTTCAGGGGATCCTCCGCAAGCCACACTTCAGCCACTCCGATGCGTGGCCGCTACACGGGCCTGAATCGTACCGTTCGCGGCGTGTCGGTCGGGCAAGATAAGTAGGGCGTTTCGCGGGAGCGTCACTGGCCGAGAGATCGCTGCATCCTTCGTACCGGGCGGCGCGGGCGCGTACCCTTCGCATCCCCTCATCACGCGCGTGTTGGTCGACCGCCGGACGACCCGACGATGGCCGGCCGGCGGTGCGAGAGACCCCGGGCGCGCTTCAGAGTCGTCGACCCGGCGCCGGCGGGCGGTAGAATCGCGACATGACCGACGACGGGCGAGACGAGGCGACCGATCCGTCTGGACAGGAGGCGCCCGGGGGAGATCCGGCGCCGAGCGGCACCGGAGCGGATGCTGCCCCGTTCGGCGATTCGGGCGATATCCTCGGCCGGCTCCGCGCGCGGCTCGACGCGGTCGGGCTCGGGCCGAGCGGCTTGGATGTGCGGCCGCCACTCGATCCACAGGGCCGGACGCTCGCCGCCGGCCTGATCCTGCTCTACCCGCGCCGCGACCCGGCTGCCGGGACCGCGGCACCGCACCTCGTCCTGACTCGACGCACCGCGACCCTCCGGCGCCACAGCGGCCAAATCTCCCTGCCGGGCGGGCGGCACGATGGCGCCGACGGTAGCCTGCTGCGGACGGCACTCCGCGAGACGCACGAGGAGCTCGGCGTCGCGCCGGAGGGGCTCGCCATCTGGGGGCGGCTCGAGCCCGAGTGGATCGTCGTCACCCACTACCTGCTCGCCCCGTACATCGCGTACGCGCCGCGGCGGCCCGAATTCCGGCCGGCCCCCGCCGAGGTGGCCGAGGTGATCGAGGTGCCGCTCGCGACGCTGCTGGACCCCGCGACCCTGGCCGAGGAGACGTGGGAGCTGGCCGGTGTCCCGCGCCAGGTTCACTTCTACCGCTACGGCGAGCACAAGATCTGGGGCGCCACGGCACGGGTGCTCAGCAAGCTGGCGGCCCTGCTCGCGCCGGTCGGCGGGCCGGGCACGGGCGCCGCGGCGCGCATCCAGCCGGGCCTCGTCCTGCCGGAGCGGACCCGTCCACTGGACACGTAGGACTGGGCCCGGTCCGGCCACGCCCGGCCGTCCGGTCTGGTATCCTCATGGTCCCCGTGTGGCCGTCTGTGCTGGACCGCGACGCCGTGCGATGACGTCGCGCCATTGGCGGAACGCCGGCACGGCTCCTGCTTCGCTCCCTCGTTCGCCCCGCCAATGGCGCCGGTCTCCTCGGCGGGGCGGGCTGTCCCGCGCAGGACGAGACGATAACCAGTCCGGGGCAGCGTCGCTCCGGCGTAGATGGCGCGGCCGGCGTCGGCCGCGAAGAGCTCCACGAACGGAGGTACGAGACCGTGGCGCACGACCGATTCGCTGTTGCGCTGCTGTTTGACGCCCCGGGGGCCGGCAAGGGCACCCAGGCACGCTACCTCGCGCGCGCGCTCGGCGTGCCCCACATCGCGAGCGGTGATTTGCTGCGCGACCATCGTGCGCAAGGCACTCGGCTCGGCCGGGCGGCCCAGTCGTTCATGGACCGCGGCGGTCTGGTGCCGGATGAGCTCGTGATCGAGATGTTCGTGGCCCGGCTCGACCAGCCGGACGCGACGCGAGGCGGGCTGCTGGACGGGTTTCCGCGCACGCTCGGGCAGGCGGTCGCGCTGGACGACCAGCTCCGCGAGCGGGGCGGCGACGTCCGGGTCGCCTTCCACCTCGACGCGCCCGCCGATCTGCTCGTGGAGCGGCTGACCGGACGTTTGACGTGCCTTGGGTGCCGGACCGTCTACCACGAGCGCTTCAACCCGCCGCTGGCGGGGCGCTCCTGCCCGGCGTGCCGGGTGCCGCTGACCCGTCGGCCCGACGATCGTCGCGAGGTCGTCGAGCGCCGCGTGCTCGTCTTTCAGCGCGAGACGGCACCGGTCCTGCGTCACTACGACGCGCGGGGCGTCCTGCGCCGCGTCGACGGCGGCCGCCCGATTGAGGACGTGCGCGCGTCCCTGCTGGCCGTGATCAGCGAGCAGGACCCTTTCCTGCTCGCCTCCTGACGGCACGCACCGCCACGCCTGCGCCAGGGAATCGGCAGGCACGGCGCGGTGGGCCGGCGAACGGTCCGGATCCTGCCGTGATATCCGGCAGACTTTCGGCGAACTCGCCGCGCCAGCGCCCGTGATGCTGCCCGACGCACCCGTCCCCCCTGACCCTCCTGCCGAGGCCGACGCGCGCATCGATGGCGTCATGTCTTCGGCCAACCGAGTCAATGCGCTCATCCACCTCTACCGGGCGGAGGTGGGGCGGATGACGGCCTACCGCGCCCGCCTCGACACGACGACCAACTGGGCGATCACGACCTCGGCACTGGTCGGGACGTTCGCGCTCGGGAACCCGGAGGTGTCGCACGTAGCCTTCGTGTTCCTGATGCTCCTCGTCTACTTCTTCCTGCTGCTCGAAGGGCGGCGCCTGCGCCACTATGAGGCCAGTCGCGTCCGCGTCGAGCTCCTCGAGCGCACCTTCTACCCCGAAATGCTCGGTCGCGGTGCGGAGCCCGGGTGGGTCGACCAGGTCCTGGGGCTGTACCGCGAGCCGGTCACGCCCGTCGGCCGCTACGACGCGATCGGCTGGCGGCTCCGCCGGAACTACCTCTGGATCTTCCTGATCATCCTGCTGACCTGGGTGGCGAAGCTCGACGTGGTGGGCGGCTGGACGCTGGACCCGTTCGAGCTGATCGGTCGCGCGGCGGTCGGATCGTTGCCGGGCTGGCTGGTCTGCGGGCTGGTCGCCCTGTTCTACGCCTGGCTGGCCTTCCTGGCGATCCGAGCCCATCGCCACTACCCGTTCTGCGAGGACTGGTAGACAGGATCTCTGACCATCAGTCTCACAATCCGCTCACGTGCAGATCGCGGGCGTTCGCACCCTCCGGCGTCCCCGGATCGGCCCCGTAGTACGCCCGGCGGGTGGCCGCCGCGATGGCCGGCGCGTGGCTGTCGCCGACCTCCTGGAGGGTCTCGCCGGTCGCGACAGCCGCGCTGCTCGTAGCGTCCTGATCCTCGCTCCGGCCCTATCGCTTCGCGTCGGTCCGCTCGGCGTCCGGGTCGCCCCAGAACAGCCCCATCCGCGCGTTCGTGCCGCCGTCGACGTAGAGCGTCTGGCCGGTGACGAACTCGGCCCCATCCGAGGCGAGGAAGGCCGCGACCGGACCAATGTCCGACGGCTGCCCGACGCGCCCCCAGGGGACCTGGCGTCCGGCTTCCTCGCTCGTGTAGCCCGGCCGGTCGAAGTAGCGCGGCACCTCGATCAGCCCGGGGGCGATCGCGTTGACCCGAATCTGGCGCGGCGCCAGCTCGATCGCGAGCGTCCGGGTGAAGGCGACGATCGCGCCCTTCGTCGCGGCGTAGGCGGCATGGTTCGGGTAGCCGCCGCCCCCGTGAACCGAGCTCATGTTGATGATGACGCCCCCGCGCCCCCGGGCGCGCTCGAGATGCGGGATGGCCTGCTGGGCGCAGAAGAAGTAGCCGCGCATGTTGATATCGAAGACCTCGTTGTAGGTCTCCTCGGTCGTCTCCGTGAAGGGGACGGCGCGAGTGACGCCGCCGTTGTTGATCAGGATGTCGAGGCCGCCGAGCCGGGCGGCGGCCGCGTCGACGACGCGGCGACAGTCGGCGACGCGGGCCAGGTCGCCCTGGATTACGTGGGCCGTCCCGCCATCGCGGCGGATCCGCTCGGCCGTCTCCTCGGCGCCCTTGGCGCTGTTCGCGTAGTGGATGGCGACGGCCGCGCCCTGGCGCGCGAGCTCCAGCGCGCAGCCCTGCCCGATCCCCATGCCGGCCCCGGTCACGAGCGCCCGGCGCCCCGCGAGCCCTACCATACTCTCCTCCGTGTCCTCGTGAATGCCCGGTCCTCGGGCAACGAGCGTGCGTCTTCAGGTGCACGGGCG
>JALYGH010000331.1 GCA_030777205.1 Chloroflexota bacterium | reverse complement strand
CCTCTCGGGCCACCGGCCGCGTCAGCCGGCCGCCAGGGCGGTCGCCACCGTTTCGTAGATCTCGCTCGCCGCGCGGCCCGGGAGCGAGCCGGTCGCCCACATCGAGTTGACGCGCACGCAGAGGAAGGACGGGCCCTCGGCCTTCGTCAGCTCGGAGAGGGCCGTGTGCAGCCCGGCCTCGTCGTCGACCGTCTCCGCCCGCGCGTAGCCGGCCGCGCGGGCCAGGCCGGCGAAATCGACCTTGCCCTGGTTCGGGGTCGGCTGGCCGCCGCTGGTGTCGTACGTCCGCCCCTCGAGGACGACGTGCAGGAAGTTCTGGGGCGCCATACCGGCCGCTGTCACCAGCGAGCCGAGGTTCATTAACAGCGACCCGTCGCCGTCGAGGACGACGACCTTGCGCTCCGGGCGGGCGAGCGCGATGCCGAGCCCGAGCGACGACGCCTTACCCATGCAGCCGCGCAGCGGCAGGTCCAGCTCCGGCCGCTCCGAGTGGCGCGGCCAGCCCTTCGCGGATGACATCGTCGTGACGACCACTTGCTCGTCGCGGTATTCGGCGAAGATCTCCATCACGCGGTTGCCGTCGATCATGCGCCGTACTCCTTCCCGATCAGGACGGCGGTCGGGCCCGGTCGCGACTCGGCCTGCTCGATCATCCGCGGGACGGCCGCGCGCACCTCGTCGTCGGTCTGGACCACCTCATACGGAATGCCCCACGCCCGAAGGATCGGCTCGAGGTACGTGGCGGCCGAGTCGTCGCTCGGCGCGCCGCCCTGGTACCCGCGATAGCCGATCAGCGCCATGACCGGCATCTTGAGGTCCAGCCAGAGCCCGCGCACGGAGTCGCCCGACTCGTACAGGCCGGTGCTCTGGATGCAGACGACCGGTTTCTTGCCGCCGACCCGCAGGCCCAGCGCGATGGCGAACGTCTCGCCCTCGCGCGCGACCGGCACGAGGGTCAGGCGGGGGTGCTCGTGGAGCGTCTGGTAGAGATGACCGGATTCGGTATCGGGCAGCCACACAAGATGGGTGACGCCGCATTTCTCGAGGGCATCCACCATCACGCTCGCGGTCAGGTGCGCGTCGACTGTCGTCACAGGCGGACCTCACGTCGGTGTGATCTGAACCCGCACGGTACCATGGGCCCGATCCGGAGTCAAACGGAGGATCGGAGGACGAGAGAATGGACGATGCGCGCGCCGAGTGCCCCCGGCGCACACTCCGCGACGCGGGTGGCACCTCCGGCGGTCTCGGGACGTTCCTGCTCGGCGCGGCAATGGCGGTCGGCGGGGGCTACCTCCTGCTGAACCAGGTCGTCGTGACCAGCCACTTCTGGCGCCTGTTCGGGTACGACCTGTTCGGGTTCAGCCTCGTGCCGCTGCTGCTCGGGATCGCGCTGCTGTTCTACAACGGGCGCAGCGTCCCGGGCTGGCTGCTGGTCGTCGGCGGCTCGATCATCATCGTGGCCGGTGTGCTGGCCAACCTGACGATCTTCTTCCGCCCGACCAGCCTGTTCAACACGCTCCTGATGTTCACCCTGCTGGTCGGCGGCCTGGGCCTGGTGGCCCGCTCGCTACGGCCGTCGTGACGGGTAGCCTCGCCCACGTCGCGCTCACCGCCGTCCGGCCGAACCGCCCGCTCCCGGCGCCGCCGGCGTCCGAGCGAACCGGTAGCCAAGTCCGCGCTCGGTCAGGATGTAGCGCGGCCGGTCCGGGTCATCCTCCAGCTTGCCGCGCAGGCGGCTGATGTACACCTTCAGGTAGTCGAGCTGGTCGCGGTACTCGTCGCCCCAGACGCGCCCCAGCAGCGCCTCGCGCGGGACGACGTGGCCGGCGTTGCGCACGAGCTGGAACAGGAGTCGGTACTCCGTCGCGGTCAGCGCCACGCGTTCGCCGCGCTTGAGCACCTCGTGGCTGTCGAAGTTGATCGCCAGGTCGCCGGCCGCGAAGGACGGCGTCGCCCGCACCGGTGGCGGCAGCTCCGAGCGGCGCAGGATGGCCTTGATCCGCGCCAGCAGCTCCAGTGGGCTGAACGGCTTGGTGACGTAGTCGTCGGCGCCGATCTCCAGGCCGCGGACCTTGTCCAGCTCCTCGCCGCGCGCCGTCAGCATCAGGACCGGCGTGTCCGACACCTCGCGGATACGCCGGAGCACCTCGAAACCGTCGAGGCGCGGCAGGCCGACGTCGAGCAGGACGACGTCGGGCAGCGCGTCGAAGAACACCTGGAGCGCCCGCTCGCCGTCCGTGGCGGTCACGATCTCGACGCCCTGCCACTGGAGCTGGAGCCCGAGGCCGACCGCTTCGAGCAAGTCCGGATCGTCGTCGACAATCAGGATCTTCATTGTGCATTGGCCTCGTCCGTGGCGGCGCCGTCGTCGGCGGCCGGGTTGGCCTCGTCGGCGGCCTCGGGCAGCGTCACGACGAAGGTGCTGCCGCGGCCGCGGGCGCTGCGCACCTCGATCTTGCCGCCATGCAGCTCGGTCAACGCCTTGGCGATCGGTAGGCCGAGCCCAGTCCCCGGGGCACGCAGCGTCTCCTCGTTGTCCAGCCGGTAGAACCGCTCGAACACTTTTGCGCGCTCGGCTTTTCCGATCCCGGCGCCCTCGTCGGTCACCGCAACATGAACCGTGCCGCCGCGGCTACGCCCGACCTGGACCCGGATCTGGCCGCCGATCGGACTGTACTTGACGGCGTTCGTCAGCAAGTTGAGCGCGATCTGTTCGAGGCGGCGGCGGTCCCCGTCGACGCGGCACGCGCGCGACGGCGCCGAAAGCACCACCCTCTGGCGTCGTCCGTCGGCGAGCGGGCGGACCGTCGCGACGGCGTCCTCGACGACCGTCCGAAGGTCGACCGGCTCGGGGTGCAGCTCGAGCTTCCCGCCTTCGAGGCGGGCCAGGTCGAGGAGGTCAGTGATCAGGGCGCTGAGCCGGTCGCTGGAACGATCGATGTTGCGGAGGAGGCGCACGTGCGCCTCCGGAGCATCGGGCGGGGCGGTGGCGAGCAGGACTTCGGCCGACGTCTTGATCGAGCTGAGCGGCGTGCGCAGCTCGTGGGAGACGAGCGAGAGGAACTGGGACTTGAGCCGTTCGAGCTCCTTGAGCTGCTCGCGCTCGCGGACCGCTTCCTGGTAGAGCTGGGCGTTCTCGAGCGCCACGGCCGCCTGCGCCGCGAACACCGCGAGCAGCCGGGCATCCTGCCGCGTGAACAGGCCCTGCCGCTTATTCGAAACCCGCAGCACCCCCAGCAGGCGCCCGGCCCGCAGGGGTACGACCAGTAGGGAGTGTTCTTCGAGGGCCCGCGCGGAGCGGCAGGGGTCACGCTGGTCGCCGACCGCGTCGTTGACGATGTAGGGCCGTCCGGTCTGGAGGACGCGGACGTGGGCGCCGTCGTCGGCGAGCCGGAAGCGGAGGCGCCAGCGGTGCGACGGCGGGAAGCCGAACGTCGACGGCAGGGCTCGGAGGGCCTCGCCCGCCTCGTCGAGCAGCAGGACCGCCGCGCGCTCCGCCCCGAGCTGGTGGGCCGCCTGGCGCGCGACCTGGGCGCCGACCGCGTCGAGGTCGCCGAGCGAGGCGATCGCCTCGCTC
>JALYGH010000330.1 GCA_030777205.1 Chloroflexota bacterium | reverse complement strand
CCGCGCAACAGCGCGGCGACGACCACGATCAGCAACACGCACCAGAGGTCGGGGTGGCGCGCGACCGGGCCGGGCAGGCGACCGAGCCGGCGCATCACGGTTGCGCCGCCCGGCTGAGGCCGGCCGGCGAGGCGGCGGTGGATGGGTCCGGGCGGAGCGGCGCCTCAAGCGTCGGCACGGGCGCGCCGGCGGCCGGGCTACCCGGCGCGCCCGCCTTTGGCCGGCCCGTGGCCCACCCGCCCGAGACGAGCGAGGCGAGCGAGCGGACGAGCCCGACCAGGCCGGCGATCCCGCCGAGCGCGATGACGGTCAGCGCCGGATCGGCCGGATAGCGGTAGCGCTCCTGCGGGCCGTTCAGCGCCGCGCTGGCCAGGATGAGCGCCACGACGGCGAGCGCCGGCAGCAGCGCCGGTCGCCAGGCGGGTCGCGCCGCCGCGGACACCAATCCGAGGGCGAACAGCACCAGCGGCAGCGGGGCGTACTCCGCCGGCTGATACCAGCGAAGGAGCTGCGAGGCCGCGCGGGCGTCGTCGTCGGATCGCGTGGCGACGAGCAGGTCGCGTGTCCGCTCGTTCCAGACGACGTCCTTCCGCTCCGCCTCGTGGTCGCGCAGGCTGATCTCCTCGCCGTTGAAGATGTGCAGGCCGAACCGCAGCGTGCCCTGGACGAAGTAGGCGGGCTGCCGGGCGATCACGTCCAGCGCCGCGTCGCGCATGAGCGCGTTCACCTCGATCGGGTCGAGGTCGAGCTCCTCGCGCAGTCGGGTCGCGATCGTGCCGTCCGACTCGCTCCGCTTCGCGCCGCGCTGAATGATCTCGAGCGCGCGCCCCCGGACGGGGTCACTCGGCGGGTTGTCCGGGTCGTAGAAGACGAAGCCGCGATCGTAGGAAGCGGTGCGGGCGATCAGCGTGCGGCCGAACGTGCTCGGCGCGGCCAGGTCGTGGACGAGCTTGTTGCGGACCGTCCAGGGGACGACGGCCAGCCCGTAGCCGAGGAGGACGAGCGCCGGCGCGACGGCAAACGCGCGTAGCGTCGTCGTGGACGCGAGCCCCAGCCCGAACCGCCACGGGCGCGCCGCCACGATTGGCGCCAGGATCGCGAGCGGGAGCACGATCTGGCCGATCGGCTTGACGAGCGTCGACAGGCCGACGCACAGCCCGCCGAGGAGCCACAGCCGCCCGGACTCGCGCCGCCACGCCCACGCGAGCGCCGCCAGGGCGGCGGTGACGGCGAACGCAAACAGGCTCTCGGACAGCAGGTAATGCTCGTAGGCGACGAGCGGTGCCGAGATCGCGGCGAGCGCGCCGGCCCCCAGCCCGACGAGCCGCCCGAACGCGAGCCGCCCGAGCACGTACGTCAGGACGGCCGTGCCTACCCCGAGCAGGTGCTGCAGCAGGATGATGCCGCGCAGATCGTCGCCGACCAGCAGGAGGGCGCCGGCGAGGAACCCCGAGTAGCCCGGCGTGCGGCGCAGCCCGAGCTGGAACGCGCCGTCGTGAACGAGGGTCCAGGCCGGAAAGAAGTACGCCTGGCTGTCCTTGGAGATGAACGGCGCGACCCGCAGGGCGAACCCCAGCTTGAACGCGAGGGCGAGTCCGACCACGACCAGGACGGCAACGGCGTCGGGATGCCGCCGGACGAAGCCGCGCAGTCGGCTCACCGACTCGCCTCCGCCGCGGTAGCGGGACCGGGGACCCGGCCCATCGCAGGCGCATCCCCAGGCAGCACGACACCGGCGGATCGGGACGGGCGGCGGACGACGCGCCAAGCGACCACTGCCAGGGTCGTGACGGCGCCGGCCGCGAAGAGCGCGATCAGCGGGTCGAGTGGGTAGCGGTAGCGCGGGACCGGGCCGTCCAGGGCGGCCGAGGCGAGCAGGATGCCGAGCCCCGCAAGCCCGGGCAGCAGGGCCGGGCGGTACCAGATGGCGGCGACCAGGCCCGCGAGCGCGAGCACGGGCAGGGTGGCGCCGAACGTGGCCGGCTGGAAGATGTTCGCGAGCGCCTGGGCGCGGCCCTGCTCGCGCTGCTCGGCCATGCTGCTCGGCTGGATCAGGTGGTCGATCCGCGCCTCCCACTGCTCGACCCAGTCCTTGTCGCGGCGCAGGAGCCAGCGCTCGGAGAGGGTGTCCTCCTCCACCTTGCCGACGGCGATCTGCCCGGCCATCCGCAGGCTGCCGACGACGTAGTAGCCCGGACGCTCCATGATCGCCTCGATTGCCGCGTCGCGCATCAGGCGGTCAGACTGCGCCTGGGTCAGCCCGAACTCTTTCATCAGCCCGGTCTGCGTCGAGCGGACCGAGCGGCTCTTGCGGATCGTGTTGCGCTTGCCGCGGATGAACTGGCGTACCTGACCCTTCAGGTCGTCGTCCGCCGCGGGCCGGTCCGTGTCGAAGAAGGCCTCGTCGTACTTGACCGTCCGGGCGACCAGGCTCCGCCCGAGCCCGCCCGCCGCCGAGAGCGTCCCGTGCTCGCTCAGGTTGCGGAGCGTCCACGGGCCGACCAGCAGCAGCGCGCCGACGCCGACGAGCATCGTCCCGCGGACGACGTGACCGGGGCGACGGCTGTAGAGCAGGAACGCGAGTGGCACGAGCGGGACCAGGAGCTGGGCGACCGGGCGGGTGAGCACGGCCGCGCCGAGGAGCAGACCGGCCGCGAGGCACCAGGCCAGGCGTCCGCTCCGCCCGGCGACCAGCAAGAGGACCAGGGTCCCGAGCAGCAGCGCCGTGAAGAGCGTCTCGGTCATCACGCTCTGGCCGGAGAGGATCAGGGAGCCATTCAGCGCCACGAGCAGCCCGCCGGCCAGGCCCGCCGCCCGCCCGAACGTCAGGCGGCCGAGCCCGTACGTGAGCAGGGCTGCCCCGATGCCGAGGAGGTGCTGGGCGAACGCCAGCGCCCGCAAGTCCTCACCAAGCAGCGTAATGACACCGGCGACGAACGCGGCATAGCCCGGCGGCCGTCGTAGCTCCGGATCGAACGCATAGCCCCGCACGAGGTCGAAACCCGGCAGGAAGTGCGACTGGCTGTCGCCGGTCAGCAGGACCGGCGCGCGGTACAGGAAGGCCAGCCGCAACAGTCCGGCCACGACGCCGATGATCAGCAGCGCCAGCGCGTCCGGGTGCCGCGCGACGAATCGGCGCACCGACCCGATCGCGCGGCTCATGCGCCCTCCGCGGCCGGGCCGGCCGGGGCCGGTACGGGACGCCGGAGGGTACGCACGCGCGCCGGGCGGCTGCGGAGCCAATGCCGGGCGACGCCGACGACCCAGACGGCACCCCCGGCGGCGGCGACGGCCACC
>JALYGH010000329.1 GCA_030777205.1 Chloroflexota bacterium | reverse complement strand
AACCCGTACACGGGACGGACGCTCGACCGGCTCCTCTCGCCGGTGTGGCTGCCGGAGAGCGATCCGCAGTACTTGCTCGGGACCGACCAGCTCGGGCGCGACACCCTGAGCCGCCTGATCTTCGGTGCCCGCGTCTCGATCACCGTGGCGCTGCTGGCGGTGGTCGGCGCGTCGGTCGCCGGCGTGGTGCTCGGGCTGCTGGCCGGCTACTACCGTCGCTGGGTCGACTGGCTGATCTCGTCGGCGGTCAACATCATGCTGTCGTTCCCGTTCGTGCTGCTCGCCCTGGCGGTGATCGCCGTGATCGGGCCGGGCAAGTGGGTCATGCCCGGGGCGCCCTGGATCGACCTGGCCCTGATTGGCGTCCTGGCCATCACCGGCTGGCCGGTCTACACCCGGGTCATCCGGGCCCAGGCGCTGAGCCTGCGCGAGCGCGAGTTCGTCCAGGCGGCGCGCGTCCTGGGCGCGGGCGACCGGCGGATCATCTTCCGCCACATCTTCCCGAACGTGGTGAACCTGCTGGTCGTGATCGCGAGCCTCCAGGTCGCCCAGATGATCATCCTGGAGTCGTTCCTGAGCTTCCTCGGGCTCGGCGTGCAGCCGCCGATCCCGTCCTGGGGCAGCATGCTCGGCGACGGGCGGCTCTACATGTTCGACAAGTGGTGGATGGCGACGATCCCCGGGCTGGCGATCTTCATCACCACCCTGGCCATCAACCTCGTCGGCGACGGCCTCCGCGACCTGCTCGATCCGTACTCCCGCACGAACATTTAGCGCCCCACGCGCTGGGCGTGTGAGGCGACGCGGACATCACGACGTCGAGGTGGGCGAGATGTCGGACCACGGAGGAGCGGCGAGCGCCGGCACCGCGCAGTACACGGACCTGGTGTGCGAGGGCAGGGAAGTACGCGGCATCGCGTTGGTCGGCGCCCTCGCCGTCCTAAATGCATCCTGACGGCCTGTTGCCGAAGTTAGTTCGGGCTGAACGGCTGGCAGTGGCGGCAGATGTGATGGTCGAGACCGAGGTGGACGGGGCGGCCAGTGGTCGAGGGCAGGTGGCCTGCCCGGAGGGCCAGGGCCGTGTCCTGGGGCCGGCGGCCGTGGCGGCGGGCGAGCTTCTTGATGTTGTAGGCCATCGCCGCGCCGAAGGCCTGGATGCGGACGTTGGCCCGGCCGCGGGACCGGGGCGCGGCGCAAGCCGTGGCGCTCCTTGAGCTCGGCGATGGCCGTCTCGGCCCGGCACTTCCACAGCCGGATGCTGCGCTTGGCCTGGGTGGTGGCGAGGTCGGCGCGCACCCGATGGGCCAGGCCGCCGTCGTCCGGGCGGGTGATCGTGCGCGCCCTGGCCGAGCCGCGGCAGGCGATCCGACGCGGGCAGGCCCCGCAGACCTTGGGCGAGGCCCGGTAGATGATCCCCCCGCACGCCCGGGTGGTCGCCGTCGAACCTTGCCGACGCAGGGTCTGCACCTCCGGGCAGAGGAACCGATCGGTCGCCGGGTCGTAGACGAACAGCTCGCGGGGCACGGCCCGCCACTGGCTCGCTTCCGCGTGCGACGGGATGCCGGCGGCGATGCCGGCCCGCTCGAGGGCAGCGTAGTTGGCGTGGGTCCCGTACTTGGTGTCGGCGACCACCTCGCTGACGGTGCGGCCCGTGGCTCCCTCGTGCTCCTTGATCAAGCGGTCCAGCAGGTGCTCGTCGGCCACCTCGCCGGGCGTGACGTCGACGGCCGTGATGATCCGGGCCGGGCCGCCGTCCACCCCCGCGTGCACCTTGTGGTAGAGGTCCAGCGGCACCCCTGCCGCGCCACCAGCCCCGGCGTCCGGGTCGGTGCGGCTGACGACCTGCAGGCGTGGTGCGAGGTCGTCAGTCAGAATGTGCCGAGCATGACGTACGCTCAGAAGCGCAACGCGCTCGACGCCCTAGGCGTGAGCGTCCGCGCGTGGCGCACGGATCACGAGCCGCGCTACCAGGTCGAGGCGAGCATCCCGCGCACGTCGTCAATTGTGTCCACCGCTTCAGCCACCTCTGGCAGTGCCTGTAAGCCACGGTGAGGGCGGGGCGGGCCAAGCCTGGGCACATCGAGGCGAGCCTGCCCATGCCAGAATCGAGTGCGCCGTCGGCCCAAGCTTCAGTCGGGCCGTCCGAGGACGCCGTCCACCTCGACCGCGAGATCTGGCGCGAACAGGGGCGTCAGCCGCTCGCCCCGCATGAACAGGCGGACCGTCCGGTAGCCGTCCGGTGATGGCTCGCGGTGCGCCTCGATCCGCTCGCCGCTGAGGTCGACGATCCAGAGCTCCGGGATGCCGTCCCGGGCGTACACGGGTGCCTTCGTCCCGCGATCGTAGTCCTGCGAGGTGTCGGCTACCTCGATGACCAGGAGGGCCTCGGATGCCGCGGGCACCCGGTCCTGGGGCGCGTCCGCGCGCAGCACGACCAGGTCCGGCTCCGGCTCGGAGCGATTGCCGACGCGGATCGGGTTCTGGACGCTGACCGTCACGTCCCCGCGTCCGGCAAACATGCGATTCAGTCGGTTGACGGCCCAGATATGGTCCGATCCGATCGGGTTCATCTCGACGATCTGCCCCTCGATCAGCTCGACGCGCTCGTCCTCGCCGAGGATGCCGGCCCGGCCCAGGTGCTCGTACTCCTCGACCGTGAACGCGCGCCGACGAAGCTGGACTGCCATGGTTCGGCCTCCGTCGTGATTGTAGGCCGCCGTCGCCGCCTACCGTTTCGGCGCGGCGACTTCGTCGATCAACCCGTACGCTCGCGCCTCGGCGGCGTCGAGGTGCCGGCCGGCGCGGAGGTCGTCGGCGATCCGCTCGGCGGGCTGGCCGGTCGCCCGGGCGAGGCGGGCCCGGAAGCGCCGCACCAACTCCAGGTGCTGCTCGCCCCGCGAGGCGAGCTGATCCGGTGTGCCGTCGAAGCTCGTGCGCGGCAGGCCGAGCCGGAAGCTCGCGTGCGGCGCCGCGACCCGCGTGCCGGCGACGGCCAGCACGCCGACCGGCGGCCCGCCGAGCTGCCCCAGGCACTGCGCTCGGACCGGGGCGCGGAGCAGGTCGAGCGTGTCGATTAGCGTCAGCGCCGCTTCGAGGCTGCCATCCGGGCAGTTCAAGTAGAGCTGGATCGGCTCCGGGCCGGTCGCGTCGAGCAGCATCAGCTCGGCAGCGGCGCGGGTCGCCGCCGCGTCGTCGAGGGTGCCGGTCAGGAACACGGCCCGCTGGCCGAACAGCCGCTCCTGGAGCCAGGCCGGCGTCCCGCCGAGGTTCGGCTGTCCGCCCGGACCGGGGAGGCCGCTCGGGTTCGGCGGTCCGCCCGGGCCCAAGGGGCTGCCCGGGCCGGCCGGCAGGCCGGGGATCGTGGGCCGGCGCGGTTGCTCAGGCATCCTGCCCTCCTGATGCTGGGGCGCGCAGCCGCCAGTCCAGCTCGCGACCGAGCGCGGCGGCATACCGCTCGAGTGTCGTCAGGCGCACGTCGGCTCCGCCCGATTCGAGGCGCGCGACGGCCGACTGCGAGGTTCCCATCCGCGCGGCCACGTCTGTCTGGGAAAGCCCCAGCTCCCGCCGCCGCTCGACCAGGTTGGCGACGAGTGTCCGTCGCCTGGCGGCCAGATCGCGGAAGCCCGGGAAGACGGTCTCGCCGCGACGCCCAGAAGGTTGGTCGGCTGCTCGTGCCATATCAGCAATGATATATCCTCCGTGATGTGATCGCAATCGCGGTCATCCGGAGCCGGGGCCATCGCAAGCCACGGCCGCCGCACGATCGCTCATCAGGGCACGCCGTCGGGGCGGCCATGGGCCTGGTTCCCGGTGAGACGGGCGGCCGTCCCTCATGGTACCGTCAGGGCATCAGCGTCTCGCCGCGTCGGACCGGCCGAACGGCAGTGGACCGTCGGCCGCGCTCGGGCGGCGCCCCGAGTGGGCACCTCGCACCGAGCCGGCCAGGACCGGCCTGACCCGGAAAGGGAGCGCCCGTGCCCAGTCCTGCCCTGAGCGGCGAGTGGTACCGCCAGAACCGGGTCCTGTTCTGGATCTGCGTGCTGATCGGGGTGAACCAGCTCGGCTTCGGCAGCATCGTGCCGGCCGTGCCGCTCTACGCCCACTCCTTCGGCGTGCCGCAGTCGG
Source organism: Chloroflexota bacterium (assembly GCA_030777205.1). Classification (GTDB taxonomy): domain Bacteria; phylum Chloroflexota; class UBA6077; order UBA6077; family JACCZL01; genus JALYGH01. The sequence goes on along the minus strand of JALYGH010000329.1, from coordinate 6,482 downwards.
CGATCGGGCTGACGATCGCGATCTACGGGCTGGCGCGCTTCCTCCTCAACGTGCCCGGCGGCCAGCTCGCCGACCGCTACGGGCGGCGGACGGCGCTGGCGGCCGGCGGCCTGGTCAGCGTCGTCGGCAACCTCCTCTGTGCGCTCTCGGACAGCTACCTGCCGTTCCTGCTGGCTCGCTTCGTCGCCGGGGCCGGCGCGGCGCTCGTGCTCACCGGCGGGCAGATCGTCCTCGCCGACATCAGCACGCCGGAGCGCCGCGGGCGGATGATGGCCGCGTACCAGGGCGTCTTCGTGTTCGCAGTCGGCGCCGGGCCGATCCCGGGCGGCATCCTGGCCGAGCACTTCGGGCTGGCGGCGCCATTCTACGCCTACGCCGTGCTTGCGATCGGCACGGCCCTGGTCGGCTGGTTCATGGTCCCCGAGACGCGCGGGATGCAGGGCGGCGTCGCGGTCGCCCGCGCCGCCGAGAAGCCTGCCCTCTCGTTCGCCAAGCAGTTCAAGGTCATGCTCGCCAACCGCGGCTTCCTGCTCGTCTGCCTGGTCAGCTTCAGCACGTTCTTCGCGCGGACGGGCGCGCTGTTCAACCTGATCCCGGTCCTCGGCAAGGAGCGCCTTGGGCTCGGCGCCGACGAGATCGGGTTCGGGCTGGGGATCATCAGCATCGTCGGGCTCGGGCTCGCCTTCCCGTCCGGGTTCCTGGTCGACCGGTTCGGCCGCAAGGCGGTCATCGTGCCGGCAAGCGTGATGACCGGCCTCTCGTTCGTCCTGTTCCTGCTGGCGCCGTCGTACGCCTGGTTCCTCGCCGCCTGCCTGGCCTGGGCCGCCGCCAGCGGCATCAGCGGGGCAGCGCCGGCCGCGTACGCCGCCGACACGGCGCCGGCCGGGATGAACGCGGCGGCGATGAGCTCGTATCGGATGCTGTCCGACTTCGGCTACGTGGCCGGGCCGCTGATCCTCGGGGCGGCGGCGGACATGCTCGGCGCGAACGCGGCGCTCGGGGGCGTCGCGGCGCTCGTGATCGCCGTGGCGCTGCTGTTCGCCCACTACGCCCCCGAGACCCGCGGCCGTCACCCCGCGCCCGCCTGAGCACAAGTTCATCACCAGGCTCTTGACAGCCCGATGCCCCGGACGCATGATGCTCGGGGCTCCCCGAGTTCGCGCCCTTCGAGGTCGTTGAATTCTGCGTCGATCGGCTACTTGTGGCCTGCTTGTGCTCCTCGCCCTGGCTGTGCTCCTTCCATCGCCGCCAGCCTTCTCGCAGGTGCAGGACGGCACGACGATGACCGTGATCCGCGGCCAGGTGGCAGTGATCCGCCCGGACGGCTCGGCCGTCCAGCCGGCCCCGAGCGGCACCATCGTCTACGCCGGCGACGAGATCCGCACCCTAAGCGAGACCGGCGCCCTCATCACCTTCTTCGTCGGCACCGAGATCGAAATGGGTGAGGACACGATCCTGGTCGTCGACCGCGTCAGCCGCCAGGGCGAGCGCGTCGACGTCTCGCTCAAGCAGGTCTTTGGCGCCACCCTCCACCGGGTCCAGACCTTCACCGACCCGACCTCGGTCTATCGCATCGAGGCCGGCGGCGCGGTCGCCGTGGTGCGCGGGACGACGTTCTCGCTGCTCGGGCCGATCGCGACCGCCAACGAGAATGTCGTCGTCCTGGTTTGCCTCGAGGACTGCGACCGCTTGACGACCTTCGCCGGTGTCCCGCTGGCGCCGTTCACCGGCTAGTTCGTCGAGGTCGATCGCGGCCGGGCCGTCGGACCGGTCGGGACGTTCAGGGTCGATCCACTCCTCTGGTACTGGCAGAACCTCTGGGAGGGGGTCACGATCTTCGAGCAGCTCGAACAGGGCGAGACGCGCGGCGTTCCGGCCGGCCAGGTGCCGGCCGGCCAGCAGCATGAGGTTCGCGAGCGCCTCGAGCGCGTGGAGCGCGAGGAGGACGGGCAGCCTTCCCTTCAGGGTCTTATCGCCACCGCCACCCCGACCCCCATTGGAACCCTCACCCCGACCGCCACGCCCACGGGGACGCCCACCGAAACTCCGGCGCTGCCCGCGTCGCCCACGGAGATGCCGACGCCGACCGTGACTCCCACGGCGACGCCCACGCCGACCGTGACTCCCACGTCGACGCCGTCAATCGGCGACGCATCCGTGATCGAGGGCAGCTCGGGCACGACCAGCGCCGTCTTCACCGTGACCGTGTCGGGCGCCAGCAACGAGACGGTCACGGTTGGTTATGCGACGGCGAACGACACCGCCACCGGCGGCACGTGCGGCACCACGGGCGTCGACTACCAGTCCACGAGCGGCACGTTGAGCATCCCGCCCGGCGCGACGAGCCGGACGATCGCCGTCCCGGTCTGCGGCGACGCCCTGGACGAGCCGGATGAAGAAACGTTCGTCGTCAACCTATCCGGCCCGACCAACGCCACCATCGCCGACGGACGGGGCACCGGCACGATTGCCGACGACGATCGGCGGCCGACGACCACGGAAGCGACGTGCGACTTCGATCCCGAACTGGAAGCTCGCAGGTGCACGGCCACGGTGATCGACACGGGCTCGGCTCCCCCCACCACGCTGACCGGTACCGTCAGCTTCAGGAGCAGCACCGAGTCAACGACCTTCGACCCGAACCCCTGCACGCTCTCTGGCTCCGATGCCACCGCGAGTTGCAGCGCGATTGTCGGCATGACCGACTTCGAGGACCAGACGGTCACAGGAGCCTACAGCGGGGATGCGGCGCACGCCCCCAGCAGTGGGTCCGACGACATCGTATTCAGGCTACTCAGGAAGATCAGGTGATCGCGCAGGGGCGCGAGCACGCGACGACGCGGCCCTGATCTTCAGGGCCCGCCGTATCGTCGCAGCGCCAGAACTCCCACGGTACCGTCAGCCTCAGATACCCGCGAGGTAGTCGAACGGGCTGCCCGGGAACGATGTCCGGCAGTTCTTCGGCACCACACCGGCGACTGCTCACTACCACCCGGGGCGGTAGGCGGCGAGTAGGCTCGCTTTGGGCCCGGTGAGCGGCGAGGACGCCCTGGCGGTCGGGCTCACTCGGGTATCGCGCGGCGAGGTTGGAAGGCCGAACCGTCGGACCGGGGACCGACGCGGGCCCGCGTTACGGCCCCGAAGCACGATCAACCGTATCCAGTGGCGAAGCTGTAGCGCCGGCTGCCGCCCGGTCGCCCGTCGCCGGGCGTACCCTTGCTCCTGGCACGCAACCAGTCGTCAGCGAGCTGGAGGTGAGGATGTTGCATCCCGAGGTGCGCAGGTCGGGGCGGCGGAGTGACAGGGGCCCGAACATCGTCTGGAGCGGGCTCGCGGGCGCGGCAATCGCGGCGCTCCTGGTCGGCGGCGGCCTCTTTTGGGCCTCGGTATGGGACGCCCTGGGTGCGCCGACCGGCACAGGCATGGGTGCGGCCGCGGTGACGGACCCGGCCCCGCCAGTGGAGGACGATGGTGCCATCCGCCTCGCCTCTGTTGAACACAGCCCCGGTGAACTGAGCCCTGAAGGGCCTGACGTGCCGGGAGAGCAGACCGCCATGGGCACCCTCGAAGCGCCCGACGTGCCGCAAGTGCAAGCCGCCGCGAGCGTGGCGGCCGAAGAAGCAGTTGAATCGGAGACGACGGCGGATCGGGTCGAAGGATTGGCGGAGATTGCGGCCGCCGGCCAGGCCCCGGGCTCGCTGGAGGAGGATCCGGGCTCGCCCGGGGCGAGTGCGACCGGCGATGCTGACGGCGAAGGCCCTAACGAGGCGGACGCTGCGGGGGAGCAGGTCGCCGAGGAGGGTGAGCAGGCCCCTGACAAGGTCGAGGAGCTCACGGCCAGGCTCGAGGATCTGACTGCGCGGATGGAGGAACTCGCCGCCAGACTCGAGGCTCCCGGCGCATCGCCGATGGCTCAGCCGAGCGGCGTGCCAGTGCCCGGTGCTGGGCCGGCACGTCCCGAGGCCGCGCGCGCCGGCCAGGAGTCCGCGGCCACCCGCCCCCCGTGGGTACTCCTTCCGCGGCCCGATCCGGGCAGCCGAGTGACGGCCGGGCCGCTGGTCCTCGAGGCTCGCGCGCGCGGCGAGGCTCCGATCACCCAGATCCGGCTGCTGCTCGACGGCGTCGCCCTGCCGGTCGCCCTCGAGCGGCGGGACGACCGGACCTGGCGAGGCCAGGCCGCGACTCGTGTCGGACCCGGCTCGCACGCCGTTGTCGTAGCGGTCGTCGATGCCGCGGGGAGGACCGGTTCGTATCGCTGGCGATTCGACGCGACCGCGCCGTAGCAGTGGGGGTGCCCATAGCGTAGGCGGAGGTTGCGAGGCTGCACGTTCTGACACCGTTTGGCCCTGGACCTTGCGCGCCTCGCGGCGTACGATGGCCCCGCTCCGGCATCCTGGCGGTCGCTGTGCCGCGGCGCGGCGCCGAGAAGCAATCCTGGGCGGCCGGGGGTAGGCTCGAGGATGCAGGGACAATCGGCCATCGTAGTCGTGGCGGTGGGTCACGCCCTGGCCATCATCGCGCTGATCATGGTGGTCGTCGGGACGAGTCTGCCGCTGGTCCTCCGGCGAGTCTCGCCGACGCCAACACCGCTGCCCAGCGCCGGCCGGCTGGTGGAGACGCCGCCGCGCCTCGAGTTGCCGACGGTCATACCCATGAGCGTCGCCGCGGTCCCGCCGCCCGCCACCCCCGAGCCGACCCCGGCGCCGACCCCTGCACCTAGCCCGACCCTGCTTCCCGTGAGCGCGGTCGACACCGGTGGCCGGGGGGCTCGCCTGCGCCAGGAGCCGAGCATCCGGGCCGACGTCGTCGCCATGCTGCCGGACCGGACGCAGGTCGCCCAAGTGGGCGCCGACGAGGCAGAGAACGAGGGGCGACGCTGGCGCCTGGTCAGGGGGCCCGACGGCCGCGAGGGCTGGATCGACGCCAGTCTGCTCCTGCTCGTCGGCACCCCCGGCCCGGATGCTGATGGCGCAACCGAGCCGGCGACGCCAACCCCCGTGGCCGGCCCGTAGGACGGACAGCGCGCCGTAGGTCGCGGCCAGGCGCCGCGGCCCGACAAGGCGCGGACTGGTGACGCCGACCCACGGCCCGCGCGGCGTCGGTGGGCGATCGGGCGCCGAGGGCGAACAGCCGCAGGCGGGCGTCCCAGGGGCGGGCAGCCGGGCGGATCGCCCCGCCGTCACACAGTCAGCGCCGCTGCCGATCGTCGGCCATCGCGCCTACCCGTCCGCTCCCAGCGCGACGATGATGAGTGCCAGGACGATCATGACGGGCAGGGCCCCGTGAGGGACGCCGCGATGAGGATGACCAGGATCGCCAGGGTATAGCTGAGGCGCTCGCGCCTCGGCGCGGGGGTTACCAGAGGCCGAGCACTCGCAGCACGGCGACGATGATCACCACGGCGCCGATGAGCGCCAGGGCGTCCCTATCGCTCCGGACCACTCGGCCCCCCGTCTCCCCCGCCGCCTACGCGGGCGAGCCACCGCAGGACGCGCGCGAACTGGTCCGCCGTCAGCGAGGCGATCCAGCCGTCGAGGACCGCGTCGTCCTCCCGATACGGGTCGACGGGCTGGGGAAACCGCGGCTCACCCTCGGTGGCGGAGCCGGTCCCCGGCATGGGGGCCGCCCGGCCCTTCGTGAGCCCCGCCTGGAGGTCCCGGACAAGTTCGGCGCAGCCATCTGTGGAGGTGATCATGGGGCGATGATAGACCCGACGAAGGGGCCATCCGCGCCACAGAGTCGGCACAGAACCGCCCGGCCATCCCGTTGATCGCCCGGGCGGGATGGCCGCCTCCTGGGCCGCCGAGGCGTCGCCAGGGCCATGCACGCGGGCCCCGTCTCACATTCGAGGCGGAGTCCCGGCTTTCCGGTCATCTACCGACGGGGAACGCTGCCTCCCGACAGGCCGAGCTGCCGAGCGGACCGAATGGGCAAAGGGGCGCATGACCTCGTCGGACTCGGTCACGCGCGTGCCGGCGCTCTCCGGCTCGAACCGATAGCGCCAGACGATCGTCCCGTCGAACGCCTCGGCGCGGGAACAGCATGTCCCGACGACCCCGACGATCAGCCCGAGGAGCAGGAGCGAGGGCTCCGGGCCGGCCGCCGAAGAGCGCGACGTTCACCACACCCCAGAGGACCTGGCCGACCACCCCACTGGCCTGGGCGAGCACGAGCAGCGCGGCGACGCCGAGCGAGACGCCGTCCTGCTCGCGGAGGAACAGGACCAGGATCCCGATGAACGAGAGCTGGACGCCGGAGTTGAGCCAGGTGACCCCGGCCGGATGTAGGGAGCGTCCTCTCCCGCACTCGGTGAATCCCCACGGAGCCGATACCGTTTGTGCCGGTCGCCTTCCTCGCCTAGTGGGTCACGCCGCAATTGCTTGCGGATCATGCTGGGCGGCGGGCGGGCTGCCCGGGCGTCGCTGGCGCGCTCGTTGCCGGCGCTCGTATCGCTTGCCCTGCCAGGTGAACGGGGTCGGGTT
>JALYGH010000328.1 GCA_030777205.1 Chloroflexota bacterium | reverse complement strand
CTCGTCGGCTGGGGCGTGGGCGGGGCCGGCGGCGTGGGCGGGGCAGGTGGTGTCGGGGGCACGGGTAGCGGGGTCTCCGCCGGCGGGGGTGGCCCCGTGCACGCGGCCAGCAAGGACCCGCCGATAGCCGCCGGGAGCAGGCGGGCGCAGAGCGTGCGCCGCGAGACCACACGGTCGAGGAAGGAATGTGACACGAGAGGATCACCTCCACCCGGCACGACGTGCTGTCGCCCGGCGCGTCAATTATGTCGGGCGCGGCCCACGGATTCGGGGCCGCGACTCCGCCCCATGATACGGTCTCATCTCGTCTGGCCGGCGGGATTACGCGCCGAACGAGGACATGCCGACTGCCGTCTTCTCGTCATCGTGAGCGAAACGCTTGTCATCCTGAGCGAAGCGAAGGATGCCCTGGCTGACCAGCCGAGTCGTTCTTGTGCGATGCCGGTTCGGAAGTGTTTCGGTCGCCGAGGCTCTCCCGGGATGACGCCTTCGAGCTCGCGCGGTTCCTCCTCCTGCCGGGGCCCGCCTACGAAATGGCCTTGCTCGCCCGCAGCTCGCGGATCGCGGCCGGGCTCTTGCCCAACTCGCCCAGGATGGCGTCCGTGTCCTGGCCGAGCGTCGGCGCCGGTCGGTAGACGCGAGCGGGCGTGCTCGACAGCTTCGGGACGAAGCCCGTCGCCTTGATCGGGCCGGCCTTCTCATGCTCCATCTCGATGATGAAGCCGCGGGCCTGGAGGTGCGGGTCGGCCAGGACCCGGTCGTAGGTATTGAGCACGCCGGTCGGGAAGTGCGGCTCGAAGAGCGCGAGCCAGTGCGCGCTCGGCTCGGTCACCAGCACTGACTCGATGATCGCGGCCAACTCCTTCTCGTTCGCCTTGCGGTCGGCGTTAGTCGCGAAGCGCGGGTCGTGCTCCAGCTCCGGCCTGCCGATCAGGCCGCACAGTTTCGGCCACTGATTCGGGGTCTGGGCGCCGAGGGTGATGTAGCCGTCGCGGGTGCGGAACGCCTGGTATGGCGCGGCCACGCGGTGGGCCGAGCCGAGGCGGTCGGGCACCTCGCCGGTCGCAAAGTAGCCGCTCGTCTCCCAGACGCCGAGCGCGACAGCCGACTCGAACAGGCTCACGTCGATCTGCTGGCCCTCGCCGGTCTTCTGGCGAGCGATCAGCGCGCTCAGGATCGCGTAGGTGCAGAACAGCGCCGCCGTCAGGTCGGCGATCGGCACGCCGACCTTGACCGGCGCCCCCTCCGGCTCGCCGGTGATGCTCATCAGGCCGCTCATGCCCTGGAGGATCAGGTCGAAGCCGGGTCGCAGGCTGTACGGGCCGGTCTGGCCGAAGCCGGAGGCCGAGCAGTAGATGACGTCCGGTTGGACCCGCTTCACGGCTTCGTAGTCGATGCCGAGGTCGGTCATCGTGCCGGGGCGGAAGTTCTCGAGGACGACGTCCGCCGTCTTCGCCAGCTCCAGGAAGAGCTCGCGCCCCTCGTCGGTCTTGAGGTTGAGGGTCAGGCTCTTCTTGTTGCGGTTCAGCGCCATGAAGCCGGCGCTCTCGCCGTTGACGAACGGCGGCGTCTCGCGGGTGTAGTCGCCGACCTTCGGGTTCTCGACCTTGATGACCTCGGCACCCATGTCGGCGAGGAGCATCCCGCAGTATGGGCCGGCCATGAAGTTCGCCAGCTCGAGCACCCGCACACCCGCCAGCGCGCCCTCGGCCTGTCGCCCGCCCGCGCCGTTCGTTCGACCCTCGCTGCTACCGTCCACTCGCGTGCTCCCGTTGCCTTCCGGTCAATCGCTCATCGTCCCGTGAACCTCGGCTCGCGCTTCTCGAGGAAGGCACGCACGCCTTCCAAGAAGTCTTCCGTCGCCGACAGCGCCGCCGCCCGCTCGGACCGATCCGGGTACGCCGCGAGCGACGGGTCGCGGAGCACCGCCTCCACCGACTCCTTCGCCCAGCGCACCGACGTGGGCGCGGCGCGTCGGATGGTGTCGGCCAGGGCGTAGGTACTTGCCTCCAGCTCGTCGGCCGGCACGACCTCGTTCACCAGCCCCATCTGGAGCGCGCGTGCGGCAGAGAACCGCTGCCCACCGAACAGGATCAGCTTGGCGTTCGACGGGCCAACCAGGTTGACCAGGCGCTGGATGTCCTCCATCGCGATCGCCAGCCCGACGCGGGCGGCCGGGATGCCGAACTGGGCCGCGTCGTCGGCAATGCAAATGTCGGCACAGATGGCAACCTCGCAGCCACCGCCGATGCAGTAGCCGTGGATCATGGCGATCAGAGGCTTGCGGATCGCGAGGAGCGCCTCCATCGTCTCGTGGACCAGGTCGGAGTAGGTCCGCGCACCCGCCGACGTCACGCGCGTCGCCTCGAACTCGCCAAGGTCGGCGCCGGCGCTGAACGCCCGCCGGCCGGCCCCGCGGATGACGACGACGCCGGTGTCCGGATCGGCGTCGGTCTCGCGCGCGGCGGCGATGATCCCCTTCCACGTCGCGATGGACAGTGCGTTGTGACGATCGGGCCGGTTCAGCACGATCGTCGCGACACCGTCGCGCCGCTCCAGCCGCACGGCCTGCTCGCCGGCCGCGCCATCCGCCATGTCACGCGCCGCGTCGCTCGGATCGTCCATCAAACAGCATGATAAGGCGAGAGCGACCTGATGCGTCCGGCTCCCTCCACCGGTCGTCGTCCAGCGGATGAAACGCTGCCCTGCCATCGCCACCCTGGGCGTGCGCGAGATGCCCTGGGATCGCCCCAAGGATCCCCGGCTGCAGGACTGTCGCTGTAGTATTTGGAGGTCGTCGGCGAAGGCGGCCAGGCGGCTTTCCGATAGACTCAGGGAGGCCGGGGAGCCCCCGCCGAGTAGCGAGGACACCTGAACCATGGACCGACGGGACTTCCTCGTGCGGACGGGGCTGATGTTCGCGGCAGCGGCGCTGGCGCAGGGTGCGGCGAGCCATGCGGCCGATGCGAGAGGCGCGGGCGCGCTCAGATCGAATCCGGCGGCCGCCCTCCAGAACTGGGACGCCGTCCGCGACCTCTTCCCGCTCACCCGCGAGTACCTCCACTTCGGCGGGCTGTTCCTCGCCTCGCACCCGACTCCCGTCCGCGAGGCGATCGAGGCGCACCGCGCCGGCCTCGACGAGAACCCGGTCCACTACTACCAGCAGCAGGGCCCGGCGGCCGAGGCGGTCGTCCTCCGCGCGGCGGGGGACTATCTTGGGGCGAGCCCGACCGACATCGCCCTAACCGACAGCACGACGATGGGGCTGGGGTTGCTGTATCACGGCCTCGCCGTCCGCGCCGACCAGGACATCCTGACCACCACCCACGACTTCTACGCCACCCACGAGGCCCTCCGCACGAGCGCCGCCCGGACGGGCGCCGCCGTCCGCCGGGTGCCCCTCTACCGCGACCTCGCCGCCGTGTCGACCGAAGAGATCGTCGAGTCGATCGTCGGGGCTCTCCGGCCGAACACGCGCGTGGTGGCCGTCACCTGGGTCCACTCCAGCACCGGGCTGAAGCTGCCGATCCGCGCCATCGCCGATGCCCTCAGCATCGCCAACCGCGATCGCGCCGAGGCGGACCGAGCGCTGCTGTGTGTCGACGGCGTCCACGGGCTGGGGGTCGAGGACGAGACCGTCGCGACCCTCGGCTGCGATTTCCTCGTCGCCGGCTGCCACAAGTGGCTGTTCGGGCCGCGCGGGACCGGGCTCGTCTGGGGCGACCCGCGATCGTGGCCGGCCGCCTCCCCGAGCATCCCGTCGTTCACCGCGTCGGGCACGCCGGGCGGCGCGATGACGCCCGGCGGCTTCCACTCGTTCGAGCATCGCTGGGCGCTCGACCGCGCGTTCGCACTGCACGGGGAGATCGGCAAGTCGCGCGTGGCCGCCCGCGTCCACGCGCTGAATGCCCAGCTCAAGGACGGCCTGGCCGCGATGCCCCACGTCACGCTCTACACACCCCGCGACGAGGCCCTATCCGCGGGACTGGTCTGCTTCGATGTGGCCGGCCTCCGGCCGGACGCCGTCGTGGCCCGCCTCCGCGAGCGCGGCATCATCGCCACGACCACCCCGTACAGCCCCTCCTACGCCCGCCTCGCCGCCGGCCTGCTCAATACACCGGAGGAGATCGAGGCCGTGCTGCGGGAGATCCGCGCGCTGTCGTAGGCCCCTGCCTGTGGCCACCCGCCGATTCCGAAGCGTCCCGCCGCGCGTCGGCCGG
>JALYGH010000327.1 GCA_030777205.1 Chloroflexota bacterium | reverse complement strand
CCTCCGCGAGCCCGATTACCGGCCGATCTACGTCGCCGGGCTCGTGAACTCCCCGTCGCTCTGGTTCTACTTCTCGGCCCTCTTCGTCGCCTGGCTCGGCGCGGTCCCGGAGGCCGTACGCTCCGCGGCGTCGATCGGCGGCATCTTCTACCCCGTGGCGATTTATGCCCTTGCCCGGCAATTGTTCGGTACGCGGGTCGCCGTCCCGGCCGCCACGATCGCGGCCGTGCTGCTCTGGAACGTGAACTTCAGCCGCAACGGCTGGAGCTACGCCTGGACGGTGACGTTGGATGCGCTGTCGATGGCGCTGCTGGTGCGGGCGGTGCAGGTCCGTCGGCCCGGGACGGCGCTCGCGGCGGGCCTCCTGTGGGGGCTGGCGCTCCACGGCTACAACCCCGCTCGCCTGATGCTGCCGATCGTGGCCGCGTTCCTTGGCCTGTCGTTCCTCCGCGCGCCGCGCCAGTTCATGCGACAGCAGCGCGCCATGCTCGTGCTCTACGCGCTCGGCGCGGCCCTCGTCGCCTCCCCGTTGGTGCTCTTCGCGATCCGCCACCCCGACGAGTACCTGTCGCGGTCCCACCAGGTGTTCATCATGCACGAGGTGCGGAGCGCCAAGAGCTGGGAGCCGCTGGTGAGCAGCGTCCAGAAGCACCTGCTGATGTTCAACGTGGCCGGCGACCGGAACGGGCGACACAACCTCCCCGGCGCACCGATGCTCGATCAGGTCACCGCCGCGCTCTTCGTCATCGGCCTGGCACTTGCCGCCACTCGGCTCCGTCGCCCGGAGTGGGCGCTGCTCCCGATCTGGTGTGTCGTCGGGCTGGCCGGCGGCGCGCTGACGCTCGCGTTCGAGGCGCCGCAGGCCCTGCGCGGGATCGAGGCGATGACGCCCGCCATCCTGCTCGCCGCGGCGCCGCTGGGGCTGCTCGTCACCTTATCCGCCCGCCGACCGGCGACCGGCCGGGCCTGGATCTCGGGGCTGACCGGGCTGTTGCTGGTCGCGGTGGTCGGCCTGAATTACCACGCCTACTTCGTGCGCAAGGCGAACGACTTCGCCTCGTGGGCAGAGTACTCGGGGCCCGAATCGATCGTCGCCCAGCAGGTCCGGCAGCTTGCCGACACGCACACGGTCTACCTCGACGATACCTGGCTCGATCACCCGACCATCCACTTCCTCGCGCCCGACTTGAAGGAGCACGAGCGGTTCGACCCGGTCGGGAACATCCCGCTCCGCGACGTCGGCCCGGTGGCGGTCTTCACGAGCGGCGAACTCACGTCGGTGATCGAGGACCTCGAGCGGATGTATCCGGACGCAACGGTCGAGCGGACGACATCCCCCGTCGGCGGGCCGGTCGTGGTTCACTCGATCGTCATTCCGCCCGACGCGATCGAGGCCGCTCACGGCGTCGACCTCCGCGTCTCGGCGGCCGGCAGTTCCGGCTCAGCCCTCGAGGTGATAGACTCCCTCGACATCGAATGGGGCGGCGAGGCCCGGCCATTCGAGCGAGCCGAGCTGGGGCTGAGCACGGTCGTCGCCGCACCGCGCTTCGGCCGCTATCGCCTGGTCGTCCAGGGGCCGCCGGGGGCGACGCTCGACGTCAACGGCCAGGAGGTGGCGAGCGCCGGCGCGCCCGCCGACGTCCAGCTCGCGCGCGGCAACCACCGCGTCCGCCTGACCGGCACGTTCGAAGCCCCGGGCCGCCTCCGCCTGCTCTGGACGATCCCCGGCGAGTCGGAGCCACGGCCGATCCCGCCGGCGAACCTGTTCCGCACGGAGCAGGCGGCGCGCGGCCTGCTGGCGACGTATCGGCGCGGCACCGACTTCGACGCCCCGATCCAGTTTTCTCAGGTCGACCGCCACCTCCAGCGGCGCATCCACCTCCTGCCGCTGCCGCGCCCGTACACCGTCGAGTGGATCGGCACCCTCCACGCGCCGAAATCCGGGGTGTACAGCTTCTGGATCGACGCGATCGGGCGGAGCTGGGTCTGGATCGACGACAAGCGGGTCTTCGCCGACGTGCACAACAGCACGCCGGAGGCGATGGTCCACTTGGGCGAGGGCGACCATGCGATCCGCATCCGTTACCTGGATAGCGACCAGTTCTCGCGCTTCGACCTCGCCTGGCGACCACCCGATGGCGAGCGCGAGTCGATCCCGACCGCGCGGCTGATGCCGCCGGGCGGCGTCCTCGGGACACCGCCGCCCCCGACGGTTCCCGCCACCGCGGCCCTGCCGCCACTCGGCGAGGTGACGACCCGTTGGCTCTACACGGCGGAGGGGGAGGTGCGCGGGGTCGGCGTCGGGCCGGATGGCGCCGTCTTCGCCGTCGACACCCAGCGCGGGGCAGTCCAGCGCCTCGGCGAGCTCGGCCGGCCGACGCTCGAGATGACCGATGGTCTCGCAGGCGAACCGGTCGACGTCGACGTCGGGCCCGACGGCCGGCCGGTCGTCCTCGACGCCGAGCACGGCCACCTCGTGCGCTACGAGGCGGACGGCTCGCGGCCGACCCAGATCGGCGGCCCGGCCCTCCGACTCTACCGACCACGCGGGCTCGGCATCGGCCCGGACGGCGCGATCTACGTCGCCGACACCGGCGGGAATCAAGTCGTCAAACTCGCCCCGGACGGGACCCTCCTGGAGCGGTTCGGACCGGGCACCGGCGGGCCGGAGGAGCTGCGCCAGCCGACGGACGTCGCGGTCGGGCCGGACGGCGACCTGTACGTGGCGAACGCCGAGCCCAACGCCATCGTCCGCCTCGACTCCACCGGGCGCTATCGGACGCACTGGGCGATCGGGGCGGCCGACACGCTGCGGGGGCCGCACGTCGCGGTCGGCCCGGAGGGCGGCATCTACGTGTCCGAGCCGTCGCGGGGCCGGGTGGCCCGCTTCGGCAGCGACGGCCAGCCGGCCGGGGTGATCGAGAGTGTCCACCAGGGCCGCCTGCCGCGAACCCCAGTCGGGGTGGCCGTCGGTCCGGATGGCACGGTCTACATCGCCGACCCCGGACTTAAGGGCGTTGTCGCGATCGCCATCGGGGATCAGCCGCCCGCCAGCTTGACCCGATAGCCCAGCTCGGTCAGCTTCGCGGCGACGCGCTCGCGGTGGTCGCCCTGGATTTCGACGGTGCCATCCATCACCGTCCCGCCCGAGCCGCAGAGCCGCTTCAACGTCCCGGCGATCTCCGCCAGCCGGTCCTGGCTGGCAATGATCCCCGTCACGACGGTTACCGTCTTGCCGCGCCGCCCCTTGCGGTCTCGCGAGACGCGCACGGTGCCGTCGCCCTTCGCCCGGGCGCTGCCGGGCGTCCCCGTCGGGCAGACGCAGGCCTCGAGCCGCCGCTTGCAAGTCGAGCAGCGATCAAGGCGCCCGTGGTCGGTGTCGTAGACGACGCGGTTGGACGACACAGTGCCGAATTCTACCGCTCTGATGGACCCGTGGCGTCAGCTCGGCGCCCGCCCGCCGCTCGGCCATCGACCCGCTTGCCGCGCCCGACGTCCCGCCTCCAGCCGGTTCGGCATCTGCTCGGTGCAGACCAGGCGGGCAACGGTGCCCTACAATGCCGCGCCGCCAACCCGACTCGGGCGGGGCATGGAGGAGACGACGTGGCGCGCCTGCCGGCGGAGATCCCTTTCGATCGCTGGCTCGACTACCTCTTCGGGTGCCCGGTCGGCCCCAGTGGCTTCCGAGAGTCGGATGACTGGTGGGACGAGCAGGCGGACCCCGCCCTGGCGGTCGCCTTCCTGACCCGGTTCTTCGAGGCCCCCGAGATCGCGCTCGCGCGCTACCCGCACGACCAGATCGACCGGGGGCTGTGGTTCCTCGCCGGGGAGTCGGGGCATCTGAGCCCGTTGCTCGGCCCGCCGGTGCCGTGGGACGCGCGCCGACGGGGCCTGCTGGCGATCGGCGGCCTGTACGAGCGGCTGTTCGCGCCGGTCTGCGCCAATCACCTCGGGCACCTCGATCGCGGCCCCGAGCCGCCGAACCTGCTGAACTCGATCTGCTACATGTGGTGGGATCTGTTCCCCACTTGGGGCGGGCACGGCGGGGAGCAGCCGCGGCGGGCGGCCGCCTGGGGACAATCGCGTCGGGCACGTCGCCGGCTTCGGACGGAGCGGCGCGCGGACGCAGACGCGGCTGAGGCGTCGCTGCTCGGGGTCGACGAGACGATCCTCTACGTCATGGCGCGGACGCTGCGACTGGAGTCGGAGCCGTGCCGCGAGGGGGCGCTGCACGGACTCGGACACTGGCGCCGCGCCTACCCTGAGCGAACGGCGGCGATCATCGACGAGTGGCTCGACGGCGAGCCGCGCATCAGCCCGGAGCTCCGCCGGTATGCCATGGCCGCTCGAAGCGGGTGCGTGCTCTGACCGGATCGTCCCAACGCCTCTGTCGGACGCCGGACCCGGCTCGCGCTCGTCAGCCCGTGTCAGCGGCACGGAGCGTCACCGAACATTCATGGCCGAACCTCGGCCCCGGGCTGACGCTACCGGTCGATCGTGAGGCGCGGCGCGGTACCCCTGGAGGGACTCGAACCCCCAACCATCACCTTAGAAGGGTGCTGCTCTGTCCGATTGAGCTACAGGGGCGGGCCACCAAAGTATACGCCACGCCCGTGACGCCTGAATTGCCGCGTCGTCCCCGGTTCCACAGGTGCGTGGGGCGGCAACGGTCCCCTCCGCTGACGCTTGGAGCGAGGGGACGGGCGCCGAAACGTCGCGCAGTCGGTCCCCGTCAGGAGGACGGAGCCCGCGCGGTTACCCTTGCCGGGGTCGAAAACTGAGCGGTATACTCTGCGTGCAGCGCCGCTATGGCCATGCCGCGTTCGTCTAGCGGCCTAGGACACCGCCCTCTCAAGGCGGAGATCACGGGTTCGAATCCCGTACGCGGTACCAGTCGGGTCGAGGAGATGCCTCGGCCCGATCTTCCGTTAATGGGCTCGTCGCGGGCTGCCGACTTCTCTTGGCCGTCATGCGGATGCCACGGTATCCTTCGAGCAGTCGGGAGGCGCCCAGATGCCATCGCTCGGGCCGGTCGAGTTCATCCTCATCCTGGTGATCTTCTTCATCTTCTTCGGCGCGGGCAAGCTCGGAGATTTCGGCGGCGCCCTCGGCAAGGGCATCCGCAACTTCCGAGCGCAGGTGTCCGGCGACAAGAAGGACGACAGGCCTGCCGCCTAGTCGAGCGCGGTAGCCCGATGACCTCCGTCACGGCGATCGTCCTGGCCGGCGGGAAGGGCTCCCGCCTCGGCGGCGTCGACAAGGCGCTGCTCGAGATCGGCGGCCGGCGCACGATCGACCGCGTCCTCGGCGCCCTCGACGGCCTGGCGACCGACGTGGTCGCGGTGGTCAACGAGGACCGCCTCGCCGACGTGGCCGGCATTCGGCGGATCGCCGACCCGGAGCCCCACGCGGGCGTCCTGCCCGCCCTCCAGGCCGCCCTCAGCGTGGCCCGCGAGCCGCTCTGCCTGCTCGTCGCCTGCGACATGCCGTTCCTGCAGCCGGCCCTGCTCCGCCGGCTCGTCGAGCTGGCCGAAGGCTACGACGTCGTCATCCCGCACGTCGACGGGCAGCCCCAGCCGATGCACGCCGTCTACCGGCGCGATCCCTGCCGCGGGGCCATCGCCGAGTCGCTCGCGCGCGGGCAGCGCCGCATGATCGCCTTCCTCGACGCCGTCCGCGTCCGCACCGTGCCCGAGGACAAGGTCCGGTCGGTCGATCCGGACCTCCGCTCGTTCTTCAACGTGAACACGCCGGAAGACCTGGAGCGGGCGCGGGCGCTCGCCACTGGCTGAACGCGGCGCGACATCGTTGCCGCCGTTTTTTTCACCCTGGTACGATTCCTCTCGCCCCAGTCCGTTCGTGACGTCCCCGCTGTAGTCCGGACTGGACCCCTGGCGCCGCCATCGTTGCGCTGCCGCCCCGGCCCGGAGGACCGCCGCTTCGTGTACCAGCCAGTTCAGAGCACCGTTGACTTCCCCGCCCTCGAGCGCGACATCCTCGAGTTCTGGCGAGAGACGCGCGCCTTCGAGAAGCTGATCGAGCAGAACGCGAACGGCCCGCGCTGGTCCTTCATCGACGGCCCGATCACGGCCAACAACCCGATGGGCGTCCACCATGCCTGGGGCCGGACCTACAAGGACCTGTATCAGCGCTACCACGCGATGCAGGGCTACCAGCAGCGCTTCCAGAACGGCTTCGACTGCCAGGGCCTCTGGGTCGAGGTCGAGGTCGAGAAGCAGCTCGGCTTCAACTCGAAGCGCGAGATCGAGGCGTACGGGCTCGACGAGTTCTCCGAGCGCTGCAAGGAGCGCGTCCTCCACTACGCCGACGTCATCACCCAGCAGTCGATCCGCCTCGGCCAGTGGATGCGCTGGGACGACTCCTACTACACCCACACCGACCAGAACATCGAGCACATCTGGCACTTCCTGAAGGCGTGCCACGAAAATGGCTGGCTGTACCGCGGCTCGCGCTCGATGCCCTGGTGCATCCGCTGCGGGACCGGGCTCTCGCAGCACGAGCTGGTCGGGACGGACTCCTACCAGGAACTGACCCACACCTCGGTCTACATCGCGCTGCCGATCGTCGATCGCCAGGACGAGTACTTCCTGGTCTGGACGACGACGCCCTGGACGCTGCCGGCCAACGTCGCCCTGGCGGTCCACCCCGACCTGCAGTACGTCAAGGTCCGCCAGGATGGCAAGGCGTACTACCTCTCGCCGAGGACGACCGGCTTCCTCCGACCGGGCTACGAGGAGGTCGCGCGCCTGCGGGGCAGCGACCTGGTTGGCCTGCGCTACCGGGGGC
>JALYGH010000326.1 GCA_030777205.1 Chloroflexota bacterium | reverse complement strand
GATCTTGCGGGCGAGCGCCTCGGGCAGGTGGCGCAGCAGCGCCGGCTCCGGGTCGGCGGCGTGCACGCGCGGGTAGTGGCTCGCGTACAGCAGCATCTCCTCCGACCCGAGCTGGTCGACCACCTGGAGCAGCTGGCGCGGGTTGTCGGCCGGGGCGTCGAGCGGCTGGACGGTCAGGCGGACGTGCTCGCGGATGTACTCCGAGGGCGGCCGCTTGACCCAGGGGACCAGCCGGCGGAGGTTCTTCCACTCCTTGTCGAACCGCCACAGGTGCGGCGGCAGCCAGGTCCAGCCGGCCTCGATCAGGGCCACCCGCAGGGACGGCCACCGGTCGAACACGCCCTCGGCGACGATGCTGGTGAGCTGCGAGGCGAACACGCCGGCCATGTCGACGTACTCCTCCAGGAAGTACGACGGCCAGCCGGACGGGGTCGGCGGGTTGCCGGGCACCCCGCCGAACTGGAGCCCGGCCACCAGGTCGTTGCGGGCGATCGCGTCCCAGACCGGGCGGTAGACGCGGCTGCCGAGCGGGTGCTGGGTGCGGGCCGGCAGGGCGACCTGGACGAAGCCGGGGTGGCCGCCGACCCGGTCGATCTCGCGGGCGGCCAGCTCCGGGACCTGGATCGGCACGACGACCGAGGCGCGCAGGCGCGGCTCCTGGTCGAGCCACTCGGCGATCTGCCAGTCGTTGACGGCGCTCGCCATCGCCACCGCCGCGTCCGGGTGGTGCAGGCCGTCGACCGGGTACGGGCTGACCAGCACCGCCGCCTCGAGGCCCCGGGCATCCAAGAGCTGCTCGCGCACCAGCGGCAGCTTCGAGGCCGGTGGCGGTCCGGCGGCGGCGGGGCTTTTGGACCGTCCGACGACGGGCGCGTCAGCATTGGCGGGGCGGCTGCCGGGCAGGGCCGCGACCGGGGAGTTGGGCGGGTAGTAGAACTCGGTCGGGCCCTTGAAGAGGGTGTTGTTGATGTGCTCGACCCAGTGCTCCGGCAGGTACGGGAACAGGGAGCGGGTGCTCGGCACGTCATTGTGGATGGCGGCGTCGATCAGGGCCTGTCGGGTGGCGGTTGCGCCGTTGCCGGCGACCTGCGTCTCGAGCATCAGCGACCTCCCCGTCGTGACGACGTCTCCGTCGCACTTGAATCGTAGACAGTCAGCACGCCTACGTCAACCGCGAGAAACGTGCCCGAGGAGTACCGGTTGCCCGGGCAGTACCGGTTGCCCGGGCAGGTAGCCGTGCGCGTGGCCATATCCGCGACGGACTATACTTTCGATCGCGGCGCGGGACCGTCCGCATCGCCGCGATCAAGGAGGATCGTATGAGCGCGGGCACCGAACAGGTCATCTCCGGACTCGAGGGCGTGGTCGCCTGCGAGTCGTCGATCACCTTCCTCGATGGTCTCGCCGACCCCAGCGTGCTGGAGTACCGCGGCTACAACATCCACGACATCGCCGAGTCGACCAGCTTCGAGGAGATCGCCCACCTGATGCTCGTGGGCCACCTCCCGACCAAGGGCGAATTGGCGGCCTTCGACGGCCAGCTCAAGGCGAATCGGGAGCTCCCGGCCGAAGCCGCGCAGCTGCTCCAGATGCTGCCCCGCGACGCGCACCCGATGGCCGGCCTGCGCACGGTCGTCTCGCTGATCGGCTGCCTGGACCCGCGCCAGGAAGAGAAGGATCACGACGCCAACCTGGCCAAGGCGATTCGTTTGACGGCGCTGTTCCCGACGATCGTCGCCGCCCAGCACCGGGTGAATCAGGGGCAGCCAATCGTCGAGCCGGACGAGTCGCTCGGCCACGCTGCGAACTACCTGTACATGCTGAACGGCACGCGGGCCGACGACGCCTCGGTGCGCACGATCGACACCGCGCTGAACCTGTACGCCGAGCACGAGCTGAACGCCTCGACGTTCGCCGTGCGGGTGACGGTCGGGACGATGTCCGACCTCTACTCGGCGATCGTGGCCGGCATCGCGGCGCTCAAGGGCCCGCTCCACGGCGGTGCCGCCGACGACGCGATCGACCTGCTGCGCGAGATCGGCTCGGTCGAGAACGTCAGGCCGTGGGTCGATCGGGCGCTTGCCGAGCGGCGGCTGATCCCCGGCTTCGGCCACCGCGTCTACAAGACCGGCGACGCCCGCACGCCCCACCTGCGGAACATGTGCCGCGAGCTGGCCGCCACGTCGACGAACGCCGAGCTGGTCGAGATCGCCCTGGCCACCGAGGACTACGTCCGCGAGAAGAAGCGCCTGGTCGCCAACGTCGACTTCTACGCGGCAGCAGTGCTCTTCTACCTCGGCTTCCCGCTCAACCTGTTCACCAACTTCGTCGCCTCGAGCCGGATCGTCGGCTGGTCGGCGCACGCGCTCGAGCAGTACGCCAACAACCGCATCATTCGCCCGCGCGCCCGCTACAGCGGCCAGCGTGCGCAGGCGTTCGCCCCGCTGGAGCGGCGCTGATGCCGCAAGTCACCGTCCCGGCCGCGTTCTACCGGGGCGGGACGAGCCGCGCGGTGCTGTTCCGCGCGGCCGACCTGGCCCACTACGACGACGAGGCGCAGAAGGCGATCATCCTCGCCGCCCTCGGCAGCCCGGACCCGTATGGCCGCGAGATCGACGGGCTTGGCGGCGGCATCTCGTCGCTCAGCAAGGTCGCGATCATCGGCCCGGCCGAGCCGGGCAGCAGCGCCGATGTGACGTTCAAGTTCGGCCAGGTCGACGTCGAGCGGCCGGTTGTCGAGTTCCTCGGCACCTGCGGCAACATCTCGTCGGCGGTGGGGCCGTTCGCGATCGACGAGGGCATGGTGCCGGCCGTCGAGCCGATCACGACCGTCCGCGTCCTGAGCGTCAACACCGGCCAGCTTTACGTCACTCACGTGCCGGTCCGCGACGGGCGCGCTGAAGTCGAGGGCGACTACCCGATCGACGGCGTGCCCGGTGTTGGGGCGCGGATCGCCATGGAGTTTTTGGAGCCGGGCGGCTCGCTCGGGAATGGGGTCCTGCCGACCGGCCATGCCCGCGAGCAGATCCTCCTCGGAGACGGCCGCCCGTTCGACGTCTCGATCGTCGACGCCGCCAACCCGATGGTGTTCGTCCGTGCCGCCGACCTCGGCGCCACGGCGGCCGAGCGCCCGGAGGCGATCGACGCCGACGCGGCCCTCCACGCCACGCTCGAAGCGCTCCGCGATCACGCCGCCGTCCGACTCGGCCTCGCCCCGGACCCGGAGGCGGCGCACGCGCATGCCAAGGCGGTCCCGAAGATCGTGATGGTCGCCGGCCCGGTCGGCTACGCGACGACCGGCGGCGTCGAGCTGCGCGAGGACCGGGTGGACTTGGTCGCCCGGATGCTGTCGATGGGAAAGACTCACCGCACGATGGCCGGTACGGGCGCGTTCTGCACGGCCGTAGCCGCCGCGATCGAGGGCACGGTCGTCCACGAGGTGACCCGCCCCGGTGTCGGCGGCCGTGGCGAGGTCCGGATCGGCCACCCGGCCGGTGTGCTCGACATCGGCGTGGCCGTCGAGATGGGCCCGGATGGCCCCTACGCGCGCTCGGTCAGCACGTTTCGGACGGCGCGCCGTATCATGGATGGGCAGGTCTACGTGCCGTCGCGCTATCTCGACGGTACGGCCTGGTTTCGGCGGTCGACCGAGTTGGTCGGCGCGGGACGGTGACGCCGGAAGGGCAGCGGTCCGGAGCATGGGCCGCCTGGAGAAGGTAGGACGAGCATGACCGGGCCTCAGAACCTGACACGGAAGCTGATCGCCGAGCATCTGCTGAGCGGCCGGATGGTGCCAGGCGAGGAGATCGGCCTGCGGATCGATCAGACGCTCACCCAGGACGCGACGGGCACCCTCGCGTACCTGATGTTCGAGTCGATGGGGCTGCCCCGCGTCAAGACCAAACTCTCGGTCAGCTACGTCGACCACCAGCTCCTCCAGGTCGACACGCGCAACGCCGACGATCACACCTACCTCCAGGACGTCGCCTACAAGTACGGCATCCACTACTCGAAGCCCGGCAACGGCATCTGCCACCAGGTCCACCTCGAGCGCTTCTCGGCGCCCGGCATGACCGTGCTCGGGTCGGACAGCCACACGCCGACCTGCGGCGGGGTCGGGATGCTGGCGTTCGGCGCGGGCGGGCAGGACGTCGCGATGGCGATGGCCGGCCAGCCCTTCTACCTCCGAATGCCGAAGGTGATGGGCATCGAGCTGCGCGGCAAGCTGCGGCCGTGGGTCGCCTCGAAGGACGTCATCCTCGAAGTGCTGCGCCGCTTGACAGTCAAGGGCGGGGTCGGCTGGATCTTCGAGTACTACGGCCCTGGCGCCGCCTCGCTCGAAGTGACCGACCGCGCCACGATCTCGAATATGGGCGCCGAGGTCGGCGCGACGACCTCGATCTTCGCGTCCGACGAGAAGACCCGCCGCTACTTCCGTGCCCAGGGTCGCGAGGACCAGTTCCGGCTGGTCGGGCCGGACCGCGGCTGCGAGTACGACGGCCACATGGTCATCGACCTCGACCAGCTCGAGCCGCTGATCGCCCAGCCGCACAGCCCGGACAACGTCGTGCCCGTCCGCGAGATCGCCGGCCTGCCGGTCGACCAGGTGGCGGTCGGGAGCTGCACGAACTCGTCGTTCCAGGACTTGATGACGATCGCGACCATGGTGCGGGGCAAACTGGTCCACCCGCGAGTAAACCTGGTCTGCAGCCCCGGCTCGCGGCAGGTCTACAACATGATCGCCGAGAACGGGGCGCTGGGCGACCTGATCGCCGCCGGCGCGCGGATGCTTGAGGCGGCCTGCGGGCCGTGCCCGGGCCTCGGCGCCGTGCCCCAGACCGGCGCCATCTCGATCCGCTCGTTCAACCGCAACTTCGAGGGCCGCTGCGGCGCGCCGGGCATCAACGTCTACCTCGCCAGCCCGGTCACCTGTGCGGCCGCCGCCATCGCCGGCAAGCTGGTCGATCCGCGAACGCTCAGCGAGGAGGGCATCAAGATCCGCCTGCCGCGGGCGTACAAGATCGACGACCGGATGATCCTGGCCCCGGCCGAGGACGGCTCGCGGGCCGAGATTCGGCGCGGCCCGAACATCAAGCCGATCCCGACTCGCGACGCGCTGGCCGAGACGGTGCGCGGGGTGGTCCTGACGAAGGTCGGCGACAACATCAGCACGGACGGCATCCTGCCCGCCCACGCCGACATCCTCGCCTACCGCTCGAACCTGCCGGCCATCTCGAACTTCGTCTTCAAGCTGGTCGATCCGACGTTCGTTGGTCACGCGAAGGAGCACGGCGGCGGGTTCATCGTCGCCGGCCAGAACTACGGCCAGGGCTCCAGCCGCGAGCACGCCGCGCTCGCCCCGAGCTACCTCGGGGTCAAGGCGGTGATCGCCAAGGGCTTCGCCCGCATCCACCGCGCGAACCTGACCAACTTCGGGGTCATCCCGCTCCAATTCGTCGACGAGTCCGACTACGACTGGATCGACCGCGACGACGAGCTCGAGATCGGCGACGTGCGGAGCCTGATCGCCGCTGGCGAGTCCGAGATCCCGGTCCGGAACCTGACCAAGGGCCGGACGATCCTGACGCGCGCCGACCTGAGTGATCGGCAACGGAAGCTGCTGCTGGTCGGCGGCCTCCTGAACTCCGTGCGCGGCGGTGATGGCGCCGACACGGGCTCGCTGGCCAGGGCGGGCGAGCCGGTCGCCGCTGCCGCACCGGCCGAGTAGGGAGTGGATCGCTTCGGCGAGGACAAACGTCTGTCACCTTGAGGGCCCCATGCGCCGGGCAGCGCATCACCGATGATAGAAGGGCCGGCCGGTGACTGATCTGTCATCCTGAGCAGGTCGTAGACTTGCTCAGGATCTTGTCCCCCAGTCTTCGAGGTGGGGCAGCGAGTGATTCTCAGCGCTGCTCCGTAGTGACATCCTTCGCTCCGCTCAGGATGACATAGCTTGGTCTTCTCGGTGGCGGAGCACTGCCGGCCGGTAGGAGCATGGGGCAATGATCCAAGAGCATGAGGATGATCCAAGAACATGGGAGGGTGTGCTGACATGAGCCGACTCGATAATCTGCCGATCCTGCCGACGACCGTCGTCGGCTCGCACGGCAAGGCGAGCTGGTGGTTCGCCGGCGTGCGGGCCCACGAGCAGGGCGCGTGGGGCGAAGGTGACTTGACCGAGATGCTCGACGACGCCGCCGATACGGCGATCCGCGACATGACCAAGGCCGGCATTGACGTCATCACCGATGGCGAGGTCCGCCGCCTCGACGGCTACGTCGACAGCTATTACGCGATCATCAAGAACATCAAGCCGCTGGAGATCAAGCGGAAGGATGGCCCCTGGGGTTACGACCAGCAGACCCGTTACCTCGCCACCGGCAAGATCGACGTGCCCGAGGGCGGTCTCGGCATCGTCAACGAGTTCAAATACGGCCTTGAGCACTCCGACAAGCCCTTCAAGGCGACCTGCGCCGGCCCGTTGACCTTCGGCTCGCGCATCCACCCCGGCGATCAGTACAAGGGTGTCGTCGACATCGCCGAGCGCTTCTGCGAGGTGATCAACGCCGAGCTGAAGGCGCTCGTCGCCGCCGGCGCGGAGTACATCCAGCTCGACGAGCCGGCCCGCGGCAACGTCTCCGGCGAGGAGATGG
>JALYGH010000325.1 GCA_030777205.1 Chloroflexota bacterium | reverse complement strand
GACGGGCGGAGGTCGACGCTACACGTTGATGTCCAATCTGCCGAACGTGTCGGCCAGGCTGCCGATCGCCTGCCACCCACCCCAGA
This sequence comes from Chloroflexota bacterium, assembly GCA_030777205.1. Classification (GTDB taxonomy): domain Bacteria; phylum Chloroflexota; class UBA6077; order UBA6077; family JACCZL01; genus JALYGH01. The sequence goes on along the minus strand of JALYGH010000325.1, from coordinate 4,655 downwards.
TCGCCAGAGCGGTCAGGAGCACCAGGAAGGTGTTCTCCAGGATGTTGTTCTTCTTGTCGCCCATCAGGTCCGTGCGGTTGAGGATGATCAGCAGCCCGATCGAAATCAGCGGCAGGAGCGGCACCGTCAGCGCACTGACCACCACGGTCAGGAAGACGAAGCCCGGCATGCCCGGGATCGCCCAGACGAGGGCGGCCACGAAGATGAAGTAGTAGGCCACCTGCACCCAGGGGTCGCGGTTCTGGTCCGGGTACCGCTTCGCGCGATCGGGCCAGGTCAGCCGGATGGCGTCCTTCAGGATCATCGGCCCGCCGAGGGCGTAGCCGAGGATCGAGCTGAAGGTCGCCCCGAACACGCCCAGGTAGAAGATGATGCCGCCGATCGTGCCGAACAGCTCGGCCAGGATGCCGGCCATGTCGTCCACGTTCTCCACCACGATGCCCCGTGGCCGCAGCACCTCGGCGCCCAGGATCCAGATCGCCAGATCGATGATGATCAGGACGATGATCCCGAAGAGCAGGTCGTAGAGCTGGACCTTACGATGCTTCGGCCTGGTCCAGCCCTTCTCCTGCATCAAGTACGGGTACATGAAATTGGCCACTGAACCGGCGACGGCCCCGATCAGCGACACCACGATCAGCATCGCGCCAAACGGACCGGTCTGAGGCGGGACCGCGAAGCCGAACACGCCGCTGGCGATGCCGCCGAAATCGGGTCCGACCATGATGGCGGAGCCCACCAGCGACACGACCAACAGGGCCAGGATCGCCATCATCGCCTTCTCGACCGGACCGTACAGCGCCCGGTAGGTCAAGAACCAGGCGGCGGCGACGGCGATGATCGCCCAGATCAGCGCGTCGCCGACGCCAAAGATCCTGGCGAGGGCGTTGCCGGCGCCCTTCACCATGTAGGAGTTGTAGAAGTGGAACATGACCACCACCGCGACGGCGACGACCATCGGCGCCCACCGGTGGATCCGCTGGTAACCGGCCAGGACGGTGACGCCCTCCCGGTTCAGCAACTGGAACTTGGCGATCAGGCTCACCACCCCGAAGCGGATGATCAGGGACAGGGCCAGCGCCCACATCAGGGCGTAGCCGTAGTTGGCACCGGCCACCGAGGTGTCGACGAGGTCCCCGGCGCCCAGCCAGGTCAGCACCACCACGATGCCGGGGCCCCACGACTTGACGTACTCGAGGAACGTGGCCGGCACCGGGGCTTCCTTCATACCCGGCGCTGTTGCGAGGTTCGGATCTTTGCCTACGCTGGCATCACGGTCCCGCGAGGATTCCATCGTCCCTCCCGAGGTCGCTCTGGCATTCACACGTGACAGTCCACAGTCGCGGCCCGGAAGCGAGCCGCGTCGCTCACCGAAACTGAACAGCTTGATGCCCCGGTCTGCGGGACGGGGGCGCCCGGACCGAGCAATTCGACCGCCACGGACCCGGCATAGCAGCTCGGACTCGAGAGAGTATCGACCTCTCCGATGCTGGCAACACGCAAGATCTCCCTCACCGTGGATCGGGGTCGGCAGGATGATGGCTCAGCAGGCGGGCGGCGACGACTGGGTCACCGGAACGTCAGCTCGATCAGGTAGGTGCTACCGTTTCGGACCTCGAAGCGGTGTGAGTGGAGGACCGTCCAACCGGCATACGTCACTTCGCCGCCCGCGTCCAGTACCCGGCACATGACGGGTACCGGCATCGTGACCAGGGCGGAGAGCGGGGCGCCACCGGGCTCGTCGGGCCCGCCTCGCCGGACCACGTACTCAACTGAGACGTGGGTGCCGCGATACGGCATGTTGACGATCGCATAGCGTCGGCCTTCTTTCAAGAACTCGGGCGGCAGCCCCGGCGCGAGGCGGAACGTCAGGGGTCCTTCGCGACGCGTGCCACCTGTGATTTCGCCCGGTATCCCGGTCGGTGCGCCCGCCGCGGGGCCGCGGCCGTCCTCACCGATTGGAGTCACGTCGAGCGCTGCCGTGGCTGGCGGCGCGGGATAGCCGCCCTCCAGGAACCCGAAGACCTGGCGTGCCAGGAAGGAGGCGGTCGTGGCGCCCCAGCCGTACCCTTCGCAGGCGCGCCACTCGCTCAGATCGAGCGGCCAGTACTCGCGCGCCACGCCGGGCGTCGGCTCGTTCCCCGCCACCGTCCGGCGGTCCAACTCGTCGTACACCCGCCCGACGATCCCGGAGGCGACGCGCGTCGCGAACGCGCGCCAGCCGGCGGCCAGCGCGCTCTCCAAGACGACATAGCTCCAGGATGCCCAGAGGGTCCAGGGCGGCCGGTCGTACAGCTCCACTTCGCGGGCCAGCGCGGCGACCTGCTCCAGATCGGCGAGGCCGGCCAGGACCGGCGTGAAGGCGAGCGCCGAGAAGCGGCACGGGTCAATGCCCCCGTAGTCCGCCGCGCCGGACGGTTCCAGGAAGCGTCCGGTCCGAACGTCCCAATCGCGGAACCGACCGGCGGCCGGGTCCCAGAGCGCGCGGGTCTTCTCCGCGTACGCCTCCGCCACGCAACGCCAGCGGGCCGCCTCGTCGTCCCGTCCGAGGACGGCGGCGAACCGCGCCAGCACGGATGCCGACAGCACCAGCGCCGCCTGGAGCTCCACGGGCCGCACGAGCTCCGACACGACGTTGTCCCCGCGCCGCTCCGGATCGAGCCGTGGCGTGTCGTCCTCGCCGGCCTCCCAGGTGCACTTGTAGACGGCCCAGCCGTCGCGGTCCGTCCGCTCCGTCAGCCACCAGTCGACGTAGCGCGCCAGATATGGGTACAGCTCCGTCAGCCAGGCGTCGTCGAGCGTCAGCAGGTACAGCCGCTCGAGGTTGTAGAACGGCACGCACCAGGCCGGCGACGTGCCGCAGACGCTCCCATCCTTTGCCACCATGTTCGGCTCGCCGTGCTGAAAGATGCACGGCACGTTCGATGCCGGCGCGTCCCGGAACAGCGCGAGGACGGCGCGCGTCGCGAGGTCCGGGCTGAGGTATGCGAGACGAACCATGTCGAGCGTCCCCTCGGCCACCACGGCGCGCGGCCACTGGACCATCCAGGATGGCCAGACGTCGCGGAAGACCCCGCCGGCCGGGAAGACGCACATCCGGGTCGTCTCGAGGTCGTAGACCCAGCCGCGGCGCCATGCCGCCGGCCAGTCGCCCTCCAGCCGCGCGCCGCCGCTCCAGATGGCGTCGTCGGCTGCCCATGCCCGCGCGACCGCCTCGCTCACGTGATCGTCCAGGTCTCTCGCGGATGCTAATCGCGCCTCGCCGCTCGATGCGTGGTGGAGGATCGCGCCCACGACGACTCCGGCCTCGTGGGCGCGATCGAGCGGGACCGCCGCGGTCACGTGCGCCACGTCTCGCGTCGGCGCTCCAGCCGCGACTGCTTCGGGCTCGGCACCAACGTCCGACTGCATGGCATTCGGCCCGTCGCTCGGCGCGTCGAGGTACAGCCGATGCACTCCGTACGGCGCTCCCAGGTCGATCCAGCCGGCGAGACCCTCGGGTGACGCCGACGTCCCATCGTGGCCGACGCCGGCCGCGACTGTCGCCACCGGCGCGCCGTCCTCCGGCGCCCGGCGCCAGCCGTGGAGCGCAACTTCGACCTGGATCGGCCGGTCAACATCGTCGGTACGTCCCTGGCCCGCTTCCTCCGGATTCGATCGGCGCTCAGCCGCGATCTCCAGGCCAAGCTCGTCGCGGGTCACCAGCACAAGACGGGCAGTCCAGTCGTAACCGAACCCTTCCCACGCCAGCTCGAGCAGCCGCGCCGAGTGGTGCGTCGCCCGCACCCGGTCCGAGCCCGCGGCGTCGAAGAGCTGCCGCCCGCCGTACCGGATGTCCACCCGCAGCTCGGCGCCCGCCTCCGCCCCGAGCGCCCATGGGTACACCCAGCCGAGGCCCACGCCCTCGCGCGAGCTCCGGAGGACGCCGCCGCTTCCCTCCTGCCAGGACCGCGCGACCGCGTACGGGTTGGCGAGCAGGCCGTGGGGCGTGTAGTCGTCGCGCGGAAACCCAGTGTCGGCCAAGAATGCTCTCCGAGCGAGATACCTCGCCGAGGAGTCGCCGCGGCGTCGGAGCGACGGATCGGTACCGAGACCGCCGATCTGCCCTGGGCTCGTCTTGCAGCCTCGAACGCACCGGGGAGGAGCTTCCCGCCCGCTGACGCCTCAACCGAGTGTAGCCCACCGAGCCAGACTACAATCGAGGCCAGGAGACCAGCCGGAGGATCGCGTGGAGCTCGTCGAGCGGCCAATCGTCGCCTGCATCCTCCGGCACGGGGACAAGATCGCGCTGCTCAAGCGCAGCCAGTCGGTCGCGTCGTCGCCGGGACGCTGGCACTGCGTCACCGGATTCATCGACGCGGGCGTCGCGCCCCTCGAACAGGCGCTGATCGAGATCGCCGAGGAGACCGGGCTGGCCGGCGACGCGCTGTCGCTGGCAGCCGCGCCGCCGCCGATCCGCGTCGAGCGGCCCCACCAGGGCTGGGTGTGGGTCATCTACCCGTTCCTCTTCGACGCGGCGTCGCCCGAGCTGCGCCTCGATTGGGAGCACGACGAGTACCGCTGGATCGACCCGGCCGAGCTTCCGAACACCGACTGCGTGACCTGGGTCGAGACGGTCTGGGAGGCGATCAGCGGGACGTAGCGGAGAGCCGGGC
>JALYGH010000324.1 GCA_030777205.1 Chloroflexota bacterium | reverse complement strand
CCCCACGCCATCGCGATGATCCGCCCGTGGGTCGACGTCGGCAGCGTCGGGACGCTCACCCTGCGCGAGCTGGAGCGGCACTTCGATGCTCGCGAGGTCGGGAAGCTCGTCCGGCCCGGCACGTTCTTCGACTTCACCCGTTACCGACCGACGGTGCGCCTGGTCGGCGGGCAGCGCAAGATGACGTACCCCAACAGCGTCATCAGCTACGCGCAGCCCGAGCACGGCCCGGACCTGCTCTTCCTCCACCTGCTCGAGCCGCACGCGATGGCCGAGGACTACGTCGAGTCCATCGTCGAGCTGTTCAGGCACTTCGGCGTGCGCGTGTACTGCCGGCTCGGGGCAATGTACGACTCCGTCCCGCATACCCGGCCGATCGTGGTGACCGGCAACCCCGGCTCGATCCAGCCTCGGCCAGGGGCGGCGCCCCTTATCCAGCAGCGCCAGAGCCAGTACGAGGGCCCGACGACGATCATGAACCTGCTCACCGATGAGGCCCCGCGGCTGGGGATCGAGACGATGAGCTTCATGGTCCACCTACCCCACTACGCGCAGCTCGACGAGGACTTCGCCGGCACCGCCCGCATGCTCGAGGTGCTCTCGGCCTACTACGACGTCCCGGCGAGCCTGGCGCCGACCGAGCGCGGGCGGCTCCAGTACGCGGAGGTCGCCGCCGCCGTGGAGCAGCGGACGGAAGTCAAGCTGCTCGTCGCACGGCTGGAAGCCTACTACGACTCGAAGTACGAGAACCTCCGGGCGGAGGACCAGGGCTCCGGGTCGGACGGCCCGCCCACCCTGTCACCCGAGATCGAGCGCTTCCTCAAGGACCTGGACCTCGGGCTGTAGGACGACGTCGCCGGAGTCCGACCAATGGGAGCCGCCGCCGTCAGCGCCTTGCGCCTCGCCGCTTCGCGGCCGGTCGCACGATGGACGCGACGAAGGGCCACGGTCTCCCGACCGTGGCCCTCACCACCTCTCGGTTCTCGATACTGTCGGACGAAGTCGGATGGGCGGCGCCGGACGTCGGGCAGTACGCGGCTCCTTGGCTCCTACGACGGGCACCGGGCTCCTTGGCTCCTACGACGGGCACCGGAGGTTGACGCACTCCGGGCCGCGATCGATCCGCGCGTCGTAGAACCGCGTGATCTGGTCGGCGTCGAACTGGTCCAGCTCCAGCAGCCAGCCCCAGGCCACCACCGCGATCCGACTGTCCATGTCCGTGTACGGGATGATCAGCATCCGCGGCTGACCGTTGCGGGCGTTCCGTCCGGGCGGCAGCGTGATGTACAGCTCGCGGAGCTGCTGCACCAGATCCGGGCAACCCTCGGGGCAGTTGTAGAGCAGCACGACCGCCCCATGCTCCAGGTTGTGGACCCAGGTCCGCGGGTCGATCGTTTCGTTGACCAGGCCGTACGAGGGGTACCAGGCGGCGTAATGCGGGCCCGAGGTCGGCGGCCGCGAGTTGTACTCGACCGGCGTGCCCTCGGCGACGTGGTCGGCCGGCAGGGTCGCGACCGTCCGCCCGACCGATGCCGCCATCAGGCCGAAGAACGAGGTCGTGAACGCGACGACGGTGAACGCCGCCAGCAGGACCGCCAGCACGGTCAGCAGGATGACGCGAGTGATCCGCGCCCGTCGCTGGGCGGCCACCGCCTTCTGCTTGCGCGCCTCGCGGGCGGCCAGGCGCTTCTCGCGCTTGGTCGCAGAATCGGCCGAAACGCCGGCCTCGGGAGTCGTCCGGGTGCGCGGCTCACGGCTCGACATGCGCACCAATCTCCGGTTCCAGCTCGCTCGCCCGCCCCGGCGACGCCGGCGCCCCAATCGACCCGTTGGCCGCCTCGGCCCGCACGATCAGGCGACTGCCGACCCGCTCGGCGATCGGCACGCGGCTCGCCACGTCCAGTGCGCGGTCCGCGATCGCCTCGCTCGGGACGTCGCCGGCCAGCACGACATCGCCGTCGCGGGCATCAACCCGAATGCAAAGCGGCCCGAACTCCGGGTCGGCGGCGAGCGCGTCGGCGACCGCCTGGATCACCTCCGGGTCGGCCACGATGTCGTTGCGGACGGCGTTGACGCCATCCAGGCGGCGCAGGAGGTACTCCGCGATCTCCTTCATGGCGAGCGTCCGCATCCGACCGGCCAGGATGACGCGCCCGCCGTCGACCCGGACGTCGAGGCGCGGCCTGCTCGCGCGGAGCGGCTCGTACTCCCAGAGCGCCTTGCGGACCCGGCCGACGAGGTCCGCGTCCTCGTCTGAGAGGCGACTATCCGAACGGATGAAGGTTTCGACTTGCTCAGCCATCGTCTCCTCGCCCCGGTCAGCCGGTTGGTAGGCACGCGGCGATGCCAGTCAGCAACGGAGGACGGATCCTGCTCGGGCCGCTCGCCGCCGTTCCGGCGTACTACGGAGCTATCCGCCAAAGGATACCAGGATCCGGTCCGAGCTACACCGGCCGCGCCGGTCGGCCGCCCTCTCGTGCCGGGGCCGTCTCGGACTTGCGAGCGTCGAGCTGCGCTCGGAGCTGCTGCAGCTCCGCCTCCATCTGGCGCATCCGCTCGGTCAGGCGAAGGATGACCTCGACGCCGGCCAGGTTGACGCCGAGGTCCTCGATCAGGCGCTTGATCTGCTGGGCGCGCTCGATGTCGCGGGCGGAGTAGAGGCGGATGTTGCCGCGCGAGCGGGACGGCTGGATCAGGCCGGCGCGCTCGTAGTAGCGCAGGGTCTGGGGATGGACGCCGAGCAGGCGGGCCGCCACGCTGATCACGAAGCAGGCCAGCTCGTCCGGCACCTCGGTCTGGTGGCTCATGCTGTCGCACCTCGCAGGGACGCCAGCTCGCGGAACAGCTCGCGCTCGCGCTCGCTGAGGCCGGACGGCAGGACGATGCGCACCTCGGCGTAGAGGTCGCCGCGCTGCTCGCTCCCCAGCTTCGGCATCCCCTGGCCGGCCATCCGGTAGCGCTGGCCGCCCTGGCTCTCCGGGGCGAGCTTGAGCGCGAGCCGAGTCCCCCTGGGGGTCGGCACGAGCACCTCGCCGCCGAGCGCCGCGGTGTACACCGGGACGTCGACGACGGTCGTCAGGTCGTCGCCCTCGCGGGTGAAGCGCGGGTGCGGCCGGACCGAGACGACCAGGTACAGGTCGCCGGGCGGGCCGCCGCCGCGGCCCGCGTTCCCCTTGCCGGCGACGCGGACGCGCGAGCCATCGGTCACGCCGGCCGGGATCTTCACCTCGATGACCTGCGGCGGCCCGTCCGGCGGGGCGATCTGGATGCGGCGCATCGTGCCGTTGAACGCCTCTTCGAGGGTCACGCTCGTCGGATGCTCGACGTCCTCGCCGCGGGTCCGGGTGGTCGCGCGCCGGCCGGCCCCGCCCATGATCTGGTCGAAGATGCTGCCGAGCATCTCGTCGTCGACCGTACCGGCGCCCGTCCCCGAGCCGAAATCGGTGGTCGTCCAGCGGAAGCCGCCGGTGCTGCCACCACCGAACCCGCCGGTGCCGCCCGGGAAGCCGGTCGGGTCGAAGCCGCCGGCGCCGGCCGTCGCGCCGGCCTTGCGGGCCTGCTCGATCTTCTCGAAGTCGGGACCCCAGCGGTCGTAGAGCTTGCGCTTCTCGGGATCGGACAGCACCTCGTAGGCCTGGCCGATCTCCTTGAACCTGGCTTCGGCTTGCTTGTCGTTCGGATTCAGGTCGGGATGGTAGCTCCGCGCCAGCTTGCGGTACGCCTGCCGGATCTCTTTTTCGGTTGCCGTGCGCTGGACCCCGAGGATGTCGTAGTAGTCGCGTCTGGCCATGGGAACCCACCACCGCTTGCTAACGACTATTCTAGGAACTTGATAACGTAATTGTCAATCCTCGCGGCCGCTCCGGGGGCCGCCCCGCTGGTGTGGCGCCGGACCGAGGGGCGGGCTGACGTGGGACTACCTGCTCCCCCGGCTGGGTTACCTTGTCGATGCCCCTTGCTCGCCGACGAGCGCTCAGTGGAAATAGCGGCCGGCGTCGATGACGACCGTCTGGCCGGTCGTGCTGTCGCTGCGCGCGAGCGTCACGACCTGATCGGCCACGTCGTCGCGGCTGGCCGCCCGCTTGAGCACGGCCCCGTCGAGCGCGCGCTGGACCTGGGCGGGCGCCAGTCGCGCCGTCATCCGCGTGCCCTCCATCAGCCCGGGAGCGACCCCGTTGACCAGGATCTCGGGGCCGAGGGCGACGGCCAGGCAGCGGGTCAGGTGGTTGAGCGCGGCCTTCGAGACCGCGTAGGCAATGCTGCTCCCGGTCGGGGTGAAGCCGGCGACCGAGCTGATGTTGACGATCCGTCCGCCACCCTGCCGCTTCATGATCGGCGCCGCCGCGCGCGAGGCCAGGAACGGGCCGGTGGCGTTTCGGTGCAGGATCGTCTCCCAGATCTCGGGCGTGAGCGCGTCGAGGTCCTGGAAGGGGATCGACTGGTTGTAGGCGGCGTTGTTGACGAGCACGTCGAGCTTGTCGAACGCCCGCAAGACGCGCGCGTACAGATCCTCGATCTCGTCCAGGCGCGTCACATCGGCGAGGAACACCTCGGCGCGGACGCCCTGCTCTCGAAGCTCGGCCGCGACGCCCTCGGCGTCCTCCCGCGACTGGCGGCAGACGACCGCCACATCCGAGCCGGCCCGGGCCAGCGCGCTGCAGATGCGGCGGCCGAGGCCCCCGTTTCCTCCGGTGACGATCGAGACGGCGCCCCGCAGCTCCATCGCGCGGCCTCCTCAGTGGCGTCGATGCGTGCCGGCCCCAGTATAGGGCAAGGGGACAGCCTCCTCGCCGGGCTCCACAGGGAACACCAGATCCCGCCCGATCACGCCGCCCGCTCCTACATGCGGCGTGGTCGAGCAGCCTCGGTGTGAGTTCGCTCGGCTTCGAGGCTCCGGCGCCGACTGCAGCATGGCGCTCAACAAGCCACGGCACCGAGGCAGGGTCGGGATCACCCGATCCGGAAGCGCCCCACCGCGTCGCGATCGAGGACGAGGCCGACGCCGGGGCGGTCCGGCAGCGGGATCACGCCGTCCTTCGGCCGGAGCCGCTCGGCCAGCAGCCGCTCGAAGTTGTAGATGTCCTCTTCAAGCAGGAAGTACTCGACGGTCAGGCCGTTCGGCACGGCGGCGACGAGCTGGGCGTGGACGTCGGCGTGCCAATGCGGCGCAACCGGCAGGTCGAAGGTGGCCGCCGCGTGGGCGACGCGCATCCACTCGCCGACCCCGCCGAGCACGCCCGCGTCCGGCTGGAGGATGTCCGCCGCGCGGCGCTCGATGAGCTGGCGGAAGTCCCAGCGCGTGCTGTGGATCTCCCCCGTCGCGACCGGCCACTCCAGCGCGGCGGCGATCTGGGCGTGGCCCTCGACGTCGTCCGGCAGGAGCGGCTCCTCGAGCCACCAGGGTTCGTACCGCTCGACCGCCCGCGCGAACTTCAGCGCCTCGCTCGGCGTGCGCCAGGCGTTGTTCGCGTCCAGCCCGAGCCGCGCCACCGGCCCGATCGTCTCGCGCGCGACCCGGACGCGCTGGACGTCCACGTCGAGCGGCGCCCCGCCCACCTTCATCTTGAAGTCCGAGAATCCCAGGTCCTTGTAGCGGCCCATCTCCCGCTCGATCTCCGCCAGCGGGTCGCCCGGGCGGTAGTACCCGCCGGAGGCATATGCCGGCACGCTATCCCGGTAGCCGCCGAGGAGCCGATACAGCGGCAGGTTCGCGACCTGCCCGGCCAGGTCCCAGAGGGCGATGTCGACCGCCGAGAGCGCCCGCAGCAGGAAGCCGCGGCGGCCGATCAGCAGCAGCTCCTGGAACAACTGGGCCCAGACCCGCTCGGGCGCCAGCGCCGGCTGCCCGACCATCCGCGGGGCGAAGTACTCATCGATCAAGCCGGCCAGCAGGCGCGCGCCGCTCGTGCCGGTGTAGGTGTAGCCGACGCCGGCCTGGCCGTCCTCGGTGCGGACCTCGACGAGCACGAACTCGCGCGCGCGGACCTCGCGGGTGGCGATGCGGGTCGGCACGTTCAGCGGCACGGCGACCGGGATCGCCTCGACCGAGCGGACGATCGGGTTCGCGGTCATGCGGGTCCTCCTCGGATCGACTCCACCGTTCGGCGCAGGCCCTCGTCGAGCGCGACGACGGGCGCCCAGCCCAGCTCGTCGCGCGCGCGGTCGGCGGTCAGGCGGATCTTGAACACCTCGCCGGGCAGGCCGGGCCCGTGCCGGCGCGGGCGGCCGTACCCAGTCAGCCGCGCCAGCCGCTCGAACAGCTCGTTGACGGAGGTGCCGACTCCGGTCCCGATGTTGTACATCCGCCCGCCGCCGCGGTCGAGGGCCAGGACGTTGGCGCGGGCCACGTCGCCCACGTAGACGTAGTCGCGCTCCTGCTCCCCGCTGCCGTTGACGAGCGGTTCCTCGCCGGCCAGCATCCGGCCGGCGAAGACGGCGATGACGCCGGCCTCCCCGAGCGGATCCTGGCGCGGACCGTAGATGTTGGCGTAGCGGAGGATCGTCGCGTCGAGGCCCCAGTTCGCGCGGTAGAGGTCGCAGTAGTGCTCGACCGCGTGCTTGTTCGCGCCGTACGGGCTGAGCGGCTCGACCGGGTGCGCCTCGTCGACCGGCAGGTACCGCGGCTCGCCGACCGCCGCGCCGCCGGTGCCGGCGTAGATCAGCTTGCGGACGCCGGAGTGACGGCAGGCCTCGAGCACGTTCAGCGAGCCGATGACGTTGATCTGGGCGTCGGCCGGCGGGTCCTCCATCGACAGCCGGACGCTCGCCTGGGCCGCGTGGTGGTTCACCACCTCCGGCCGCTCGGCCGCGAAGACCGCGGCGAGCGCGGCGGGATCGCGGATGTCCGCCCGGTGGAAGCGGGCCGCCGAGTTCAGGTTGGCCGGTGAGCCGGTCGCCAGGTTGTCGACCACGGCGACGTCGTGGCCGGCCGCGAGGTAGGCGTCGACGACGTGCGAGCCGATGAAGCCGGCCCCGCCCGTCACGAGGATCTTCATCCCGCGACGTCGCTACCGGCGCCCGGCGGTCGCGGCCCGCTCCACCTCGCGGACGAGCTCCCAGGAGAACGGGCGGCCGTCGGCCAGCCGCGCGCCGGACTCGGCGATCGGCACCCGGCCTTCGTCGGCCTGGTCATACAGGCGCGTCGGGTAGTTCAGCAGCAGCGCCGGGCCCGGGCCGATCACCATGAAGCCGTGCAGCACGCGCGGCGGGATCAGCACCAGGATCTGCCCGGCATCGCCGTTCGATTGGCCGAGCCGGAGCAGGTTGACGCGGCGATGGGTCGGCGACGCGGGGCGCGGGTCGTACAGCGCGACGACGACGTCTCCGCTTGGGACGACGAAGCGATCCGCCTGGTGCTCGTGGACGTGCCAGCGATCTTCGTCGCGCGCCACCCACGGCTCGGTGACCGAGTAGTAGGTCTGGGCGAACGGCCAGCGCTCGGGGTCGTAGCAGTCGGACCAGGTTACCTTCAGCGTCTCGACGAGGATGCCGCGCGGGTCGCGATTGACGGTGAGCGGGCGGGCGACGACGTCCGCGATCAGCGTCGCGGGGTCGGCCGGGTCGGTGTAGAGCGCGTGCGTCTTGGGTACGTCTGCCAGGTCGTGCGTGCCTGCCACTCCGGTGCGCCTCTCCCAGTCGTCGGTGCCGCGCACGGGTGTCACGGCCGCCGTATGGTACACGATCGTGCGCCACGCGGCCGACGTTTGGATGCGGGTCGGGCGCCGCTCCGAGCTCTCTGCCGAGTCAGGAC